>JAYUXO010000427.1:0-6879 GCA_043753505.1 Comamonadaceae bacterium | reverse complement strand
TGCACGCCAAGTTCAGGCGGCTGGATGCTGAACTCACGCGGCGCAGCCCCCGCGGGCCTTTCTTTGCAGGCCCCGCCATTGGGCTGGTGGACGCCGTGTTTGGCCCGGTATTTCGCTACTTTGATGTGTTCGAGCAGATTGCCGACATCGGCTTTTTCACCGACGTACCACGCGTGGCGGCGTGGCGGCAACGTCTGTCGGAGCGACCGTCGATTCGCGCCGCCGTCACATCGAATTATCCGCAGCTGCTGATGCAGTTTCTGGCCCAACGCGATAGCGCATTGGGTCGGATGATCACTATGAAAAAGATAGCTGCTTAAGCATTCTTTGTAGGGGCCAGTGGCACTTTTTTCATAAATTTTGTGTGCGGATGCTTATCTCAGGCAACTCGGCAGACGAGCAGGGTTGGGGCAGAGCATCCACAATCAAACTCTGACAGTTAAGCGCCCTGCCTCATCCCCAGTCACCTCACCCACCGCCGCCGCCGCCGCAAAACCATGCCGGTGAAATATCGCCAGCACCTGGTTCAACGCATCTGGCGCGCACGACACCAGCAGGCCGCCGCTGGTTTGTGGGTCGCTCAGCAAGGACTGATCGGCCAGCGGAAAACCGGGGGGGAGCGTGATGTCGTGACCGTAGCCCGCCCAGTTGCGGTCTGATGCACCCGTCACCGTGCCTTGCGCGGCCAGGTCGCGCACGCCGGGCAGCAGAGGCACCTGGCTCCAGTCAATCCGCACACCCAGCTTCGCGCCGCGCGCCAGTTCCAGCACATGGCCGGCCAGGCCGAAACCCGTGATGTCGGTGAGCGCGTGCACACCGGGCAGCGCGGCCAGCTCGGGGCCAGGGGTATTCAATTTGGTGGTGTTGGCAATCATCTGCGCATAGCCCTCGGCGCTGAGAACCTCTTTCTTCAAAGCAGCCGACAGCACGCCCACGCCAATCGGTTTGCCAAGTACCAGCACGTCGCCCGCCTTCGCATCGGCATTGCGTTTGACGCGCTTTGGGTGCACCAGGCCGAGTGCCACCAGGCCATAAATCGGCTCGACGGAATCAATGGTGTGGCCGCCCGCAATGGGAATGCCGGCCTCGCGGCACACGCTTTGCCCACCGTCCAGGATTTTTCCGATGGTGGCGGTGGACAGCACATTGATCGGCATGCCCACCAGCGCCAGCGCCATGATGGGTGTACCGCCCATGGCGTACACATCGCTGATGGCGTTGGTCGCGGCAATGCGGCCAAATTCATACGGGTCGTCCACGATGGGCATGAAAAAGTCGGTGGTGGCAATCAAGGCCTGCTCGTCGTTCAGTTGGTACACCGCGGCGTCGTCCGCCGTCTCGATGCCCACCAACAATTGCGGCGGAATCGGCATCGCGCTGGTGCTCTTGAGAATTTCACTCAACACGCCAGGCGCAATCTTGCAGCCGCAGCCGCCGCCGTGGGACAGGCTGGTCAGGCGGGGCTCGCCCTGGGGCTGGGCATAAGGAGGTTGCGAAATCGGTGTGGTCATGGGGAGTCCTGAGTCAGTTCGTCTACGAGTTTGCGCAGCGCTGCCTGCTCGGCCTGAGGGGCAAACAGGGGAGCGCGGCGGGCGCATTGTGCTTGGAGGGTTGAGAGCAGGTGGCTGTGGGGGTTTGGCGTGAGGCCAGCGGCGCAGATGCGCAGCAAGCTGGTCAGCCCTTGTGCATCGCCCCAGTCAAAGTAGCCTGCATAGTCGCCTCCCAGCATGCCCACATTGCCCTCAATACGCGAGGCCAGTACCGGCGTGCCGCTACACACGGCTTCCATCACCACATGCGCGCCGCCTTCCATGGCGCTGGTATGCACGAGCAGATGTGCACGCTGAATGTGGGCGCGTGTAGCGGCATGCGGCAGGCCGCCCAGCCAGCGATAGTTTGGGCACGCGGCGGCTGTGGCTCGGGCTTGCAGGCCCAGGGTAGGGTCACTGGCTTGGCCGATGTGGTCGATAAGGATGCGGGGGTCGTCCTGTAGCAGATGCGCTGCCTCAAACAAGGTTTGCGGCGATTTTTCTGCGCGCAAGTGGCCCACCATCACTACCCGTAGATGGCGTGTGGTTTTGGGAAGGGTCTGGCGGGTAGCGACCGACTGGAAAATAGCCTGCGCTTTGGCCTGGTGCGGGGCAGGCAGACTTTGCACGCCAAGTGTTTGCAGCACTACCAGGCGTTGCGCCCGTGCCAGTGACTGCTGGGCCGCAGCGTCCACCGCAATGTCGCGGTACAGGTCAGTTCCTGTCAGCACCACGGCCAGGCCCCGCCCTGGATGCGCTTGCGCCCAGGCGGCCACGGAATCGGCTGAGTGGCGCGCATGCAGTGCCAGCATCACGCGGTCGTCTGCGCAGGCCGCACCGTCGGGCCAGTGCTGGGTGATACGGGTACGATGGTTTGCACCTAAAAACCTCGCCCATCGGCGCGCGGTTTGCCAGTTGCCGTTGTTGGCAGCGGCCAGAGCCGGACTCACGATCACGACTGATGATTTCTGCATCGCCCGTTTATAGCGCCACGTCCAAGCCCTCCGCTGCCCAGCGCCTGCGCACCGGCAACCGCGAAGACGTGCGTCAGGCGCTGGTTGACGGTCGAGCGCGCACCCTGGCGCTGCAGGCAGACTACGCGCGGGCTCTGCCATCACTGCAGGTACCGCAGGCAACGGCGCTGAACCCGCCGCTGTGGGAGTGGGGTCACATCGCCTGGTTTCAGGAATTCTGGATTGGCCGCAACCGGCAGCGTAGCCGGGGCACCGCTTGCGACGTGACGCACAACCGCGCGGCATCTTTGCTGAACACCGCAGATAGCCTGTACGACTCCAGCGAAGTTTCCCACGCCAGCCGCTGGCACCTGCCGCTGCCCGACTTGCAGGCCACCCGCGCCTACCTGCAAATCACTCAGGCACAAACGCTTGACTTGCTGGACGCCTTGCCCTGGAATGCCAGTCAGACGCACAGTGACAGCGACCTGTATTTCTTTCGCCTGGTGGCCCTGCACGAAGCCATGCACGCCGAGGCGGCGGTGTACATGGCGCAAATGCTGGGGCTGGTGTTAGAGGCTGTGCCTGCGCGTACTGCGGTTTCGTCTGAGGTGCTGCACGTGCCTGCGCAAACGTATGTGCAGGGCAGTCGTGCCGCTGGCTTTGCCTTTGACAATGAACTGGCAGGGCACCCTGTGTCGCTACCCGCTTTCGAAATAGATGCTGCACCGCTGCCCTGGTCGCGCTACCTGCCTTTCGTTGAATCCGGTGGCTACCAAGACCCGCAGTGGTGGGGCGAGGCGGGCTGGGCCTGGCTAATCCAGACCGGCTTGCAAGCGCCCCGCTATCTGCGTCAGGGGCACGGGGGAGACTGGCAGCAAGCTGTTTTTGGCCATGTGGAAACGCTGAACCCAGGTGCCAGCGCCACGCACTTGACGCTACACGAAGCGCAAGCCTGGTGCCGCTGGGCGGGCCGCCGCCTGCCCAGCGAGGCCGAATGGGAATGCGCCGCTGCCGCGCCGGGTTTTTTGTGGGGCAGTGCCTGGGAATGGACCACCAGCGAGTTTACCGCCCACCCCGGCTTCACGGCCCACCCCTACCGCGACTATTCGCAACCGTGGTTTGGCACCCACCAGGTGTTGCGAGGTGCCAGTGCTGCCACCTCGCAGTGGCTGGCACACCGGCAGTACCGCAACTTTTTTCAGGCACACCGCAACGATGTGCCGGCGGGTTTGCGCAGTTGTGCGCTGTGACGGATTGATCCTGCCCGACTTGGCCGATCTAGCCGTGACCTTAAAGCAAAATTGACCACCAGCCCTTATAAATACTGCTCAAACAGCTATCAAATAAATAGCAATCGAATGGGTTTCATGCAACGGTGGATAAAGATAACGGCGGCACCACATCGCCGTTTTGTGCCCGATTCGCCAGCGCATGTTCAATGACCACCAGCGCCAGCATGGCCTCGGCAATCGGGGTGGCGCGTATGCCCACGCAGGGGTCGTGACGACCTTTGGTAGAGACCCGTGTGGCCTGGCCTTGCAGGTTGACCGTGTTACGCGGGCTGATGATGGAGCTGGTGGGCTTGATGGCGATGCTCACCGCCAGGTCTTGCCCGGTGCTGATGCCGCCGAGCACGCCGCCCGCGTGGTTGGTTTCAAAGCCGCTGGGGGTGAGTGAATCGCCGTGAATGGAGCCGCGTTGGGCCACGCTGGCAAACCCGGAGCCGATTTCCACGCCTTTCACCGCGTTGATGCCCATCATGGCGTAAGCAATATCGGCGTCCAGTTTGTCAAACAGCGGCTGGCCCAGGCCCACCGGCATGTCGCTGGCGGTCACGCGGATGCGGGCGCCGCAGGAATCACCAGCCTTGCGCAGCGCGTCCATGTAGGCCTCCAGCGCGCCCACATCGGCCACCGGCGCAAAAAACGGGTTGTGGGGCACGTGATCCCAGCTTTCAAACGGGATGGTGATGTCACCAATTTGCGTCATGCAGCCGCGAAATGTCGTGCCATATTTTTCAAACAACCATTTTTTGGCCACTGCACCGGCCGCCACCATGGGCGCGGTCAGGCGCGCGGAAGCACGTCCACCGCCGCGCGGGTCACGCAGGCCGTACTTTTGCAGGTAAGTGAAGTCGGCATGGCCAGGGCGAAAGGTCTGCGCAATGTCGCCATAGTCTTTGCTGCGCTGATCGGTGTTGCGAATCAGCAGGGCAATGGGTGTACCGGTTGTTTTGCCCTGGTAGACGCCACTTAAAATTTCCACGGCATCGGCCTCGTTGCGTTGGGTGACGTGACGGCTGGTGCCGGGGCGCCGCCGATCCAGGTCACTCTGAATGTCGGCCTCAGCCAGCGCCATGCCTGGCGGGCAGCCGTCAATCACGCAGCCAATGGCCGGGCCGTGGGATTCACCAAAATTGGTGACTGCGAAAAGTTGTCCGAATGTGTTGCCGCTCATGGCGGGCGATTATCAGGGCCTGCCTGAACCATCAGCCCGTGGCTGTGACTACACTTTGCAGCACTTTGGAGGCAACCCCATGCAATTGATTCATCGAACCGTGCGGCTGCGTGCTGCGTGGGTGTGCGCCCTGGCAGGTTTTGTATCCGTGTTGTGGGCACAGCCTGCACAGCCGTCGAAAGCTTCTCTGAATGCTGCCCAGGTTGCCCAAATATTAGGCCCTGCCACCGTGCCACTGCGAAACCAGGCCACTCTGGCGCTGCCAGCCAATGCCATTTTTATTCCGCTGCCCGCCGCCACTGCCGTGTTGCACAGCATGGGCGCTGCGGCCGACGACAGGCTGCTGGGTGTGGTGTTGCCGCAAGGTGACAGCTCGGGTGTGGTGGCGGTGCAGTTTGTTGACCAGGGCTATGTGAAAGACACAGACGCCAAACGCTGGAAAGCCGACGGCTTGTTGAAGCTCCTGAAGGCCACACCACCACCCAGCGCACCACCCAGCGAGGTCACGGACTGGAGCATTCCACCTGTTTACGACGCCACCACCGCGTCCTTGCAGTGGGCCGTATCTACCCGCATTCCAAATGCGCCTGCAGACACTTCAGGGGTCAATTACAACGCCTTTGCGTTGGGCCGCGCCGGCTATGTGCGCTTGAACATGGTGGCGGGCGCTGCGCAGTGGAGCCAGCAAAAAGCTGTGGTGCAGGCACTGCTGCCAGCCGTGCAATTCAACGAGACCCAGCGCTATGCCGATTTCAGGTCGGCCGACAAAGCGGCTCCCTTTGGTCTGGCCGTGCTGGTGGGTGGCCCCGGTTCCGAAAAAGCGGTGTCAGCGTCCGCGGCGCAGTGGTTGCTTCCCCTACTCGCAATATTGCTCGTGGGTTTGCTGGCAGCGGGAGTCCGGTGGTTCATGCAGCGCAAAGCGGAGCAGAAAAAACGGGAGCGGCGTGAATTCGAAGAAACCTCGCAGGCCACGCAGTTTCAGGAAACGAGACAGGGCTCGTACATGGGCGACATCGGTGACCTGCCGACCCGCCCGGCTGAACTGTTGACCGGCGCGGCCGAACGGCCAAGGTAGCTATCCGCGTGCGTCCTCACCATCATCGCCGCCCGGCCAGTCGCGTATGTACGCCTTGAGCATCTTGTTTTCAAAATTCTGGCTGTCCACCACCGACTTGGCCACGTCGTAGAAGCTGATCACGCCCATCAGCATTTTCTGGCTCAGCACGGGCATGTAGCGGGCATGGCGCTCCAGCATCATGCGGCGCACCTCATCCAGTTCGGTCTCCATGGTGCAGGTCAACGGCCCGTCATCCATCGCTTTCCAGACCGTGGTGGTGCCGACGCTGCCGCCATTTTTGACGATGGTCTTGATGACCTCGCGGAACGTCAGCATGCCCACCACCTTGCCGTGCGACATGACCACCAAAGAGCCGATGTCGTTGTCAGACATTACGTTCATCGCCTCAGACAGCAGATCCTCTGGCGTGGCGGTGTAAAGCGTGGTGCCTTTGACCCGCAAAATGTCGCTGACTTTCATGGTGCTCTCCTGATGCGCTGACGATGGGCTATGCATGAATATAGCCCACAATAGCCCCATGCAACCGCTAGCGGGTGAGCAAGCACCTTGCCCGCAGACATTGACTGGACTGACTGGAGAATTTATGCCCGGCTACGCTGACCCTGGCTTTGACACACTCGCCCTGCACGCGGGGGCCACACCTGACCCCACCACGGGCGCCCGCGCGGTGCCGATCCACCTCACCACCTCGTTTGTTTTCGAGTCCAGCGAGCACGCGCAGTCGCTCTTTAACCTGGAGCGCGCGGGGCACGTGTACTCGCGCATCAGCAACCCGACCAACGCGGTTCTGGAGCAGCGCGTGGCAGCACTCGAAGGCGGCATTGGCGCCATCACCACGGCCAGCGGCCAGGCGGCTTTG
>JAYUXO010000426.1:0-2781 GCA_043753505.1 Comamonadaceae bacterium | reverse complement strand
GCCGACCCGTTTTTGTACTTCGTGCAAGCGGGTGCCTTTCGCACACCGGAAGACGCCGAGGCCCAGCGCGCCAAGTTGTCGCTTACGGGCCTGGAGGCCAAAATCACCGAGCGCGAGCAGTCGGGCCGAACGGTTTACCGGGTTCGGTTGGGACCGTTCGATAAAAAAGATGAGGCCGACCGGCAAAAGGAAAAACTCGAAGCGGGTGGCCAGGAAGCGGCGCTGGTTAGGGTGCAGCGCTGAACTTTTGTAACTGCTGCCCAATCCCAGCTTTGGTATCAGTCCTCACTACAACTGAATTTTGTAACGCACGCACAAGGAGTTTTCATGAAACGACGCGATTTTTCTGCAGTGACCGCGGGTCTAGCCATCTCGGGTGCCGGTGTCGGCACTTGGCAAACAGCGCAAGCGCAGGCCAAAGCCCCGATGGAGGGCATCGACTATGTGACCCTGGAGAAAACCGCACCCGTGGAGGCTGCCGCTGGCAAGGTGGAAGTAGTGGAATTTTTCTGGTACAGCTGCCCGCACTGCAACTCGTTTGAGCCCAAGCTGGAGGCATGGGTGAAAAAGCTCCCGGCCAATGTGGCCATCAAACGCGTACCGGTTGCGTTTCAAGACAGCTTTGTGCCACAGCAGCGCCTGTTTTATGTGCTCGAGGCGCTAGGCAAATTGCCCGATTTGCACGCCAAGGTGTTCTACGCCGTCCACGTGGAAAAGCAGCAACTGAATCGCGAAGACACGATTGGTGCTTGGCTGGAAAAACAGGGCGTGGACAAGGCCAAATTTACCGAGCTGTACAACTCGTTTTCAGTCTCCACCAAAGCCCGTCGGGCGACCCAGTTGCAAGAGGCATACAAAGTGCAGGGCGTCCCGGCATTGGGCGTGGCGGGCCGGTTTTATACCGATGGGGGATTGGCTGGCACCATGGACCGCGCGATCACGGTTGCTGATTATTTGATTGCACAAGTCAAGCGTAGCTGATGCAAGCCGGATGGCCGGTGCTTCAGCAGCGGCCCACAAGCCTTTAAAAAAGCCCGCGCAGCGGGCTTTTTGTTTGACGTGCTGGATACAATGCTTTTAATTTTTGTCAGCAAGTTTCGTGCCTCCATGAAAATACTTACCACTTTCTTCGCGTTTTTTGCGCTCTGGCTGACCGGCATGGCATTTTCAGGTAGCGCGATGGCCGAGAAAGCCGACCGCAGCCGACCCATGAATGTGGAGGCTGACGCACTTCGATATGACGATTTGCGCCAGGTCAGCGTGTTCACGGGGCGGGTACTGATGACCAAAGGCACCATCGTGATTCGTGGTGAGCGGCTGGAAGTACGCCAGGATCCTGACGGCTTTCAGTTTGGCCTGGTCACCGCGGCACCGGGGCAGCTGGCTTTTTATCGGCAAAAACGCGAAGGCATTGACGAGTTCATTGAAGGCGATGGCGAAACCATTGAATACGACGGCAAGGCCGACCGCGTGAAATTCATCAAACGAGCCCAGCTGCGGCGCTTTCGCGGTGCCACGTTGGCCGATGAGATGACCGGCAACCTGATCACCTACGACAACCTGACCGATGTGTTTGCGGTAGATGGCAGCCCCACCACGCCCGGCGCTGCCACCGCTTCTGGGGGAGGACGCGTGCGGGCGGTGCTGGCACCGCGTAACGCAGCTTCTGCGCCCCCGGCAGCAGCCAGTCCCACCCTGCGCCCCACCACCACTTTGGGTGGGGACAAGAAGTGAGTCCGGACAACGCGATCAGCAGTACTCCCGATTCGCACCCGAGCGGCCAACCGGACACCCAGCCAGACAGTCAGTTGCAGGGCCGCAGCGTCAGCAGCCTGGAGGCGCGGCAGCTGCAAAAGTCTTATGGCAGCCGTAAGGTGGTCAAAGACGTGTCGCTGGTGGTGAAAAAAGGTGAGGTAGTGGGCCTGCTGGGCCCCAACGGCGCGGGCAAAACCACCTCTTTTTACATGATCGTGGGCCTTGTGCGGGTGGACGCAGGCGGCATCTTTATTGATGGCCACCCTGTGGAACATTTGCCGATTCATCGCCGCTCTCGCCTGGGCTTGTCGTACTTGCCGCAGGAAGCCTCGATTTTTCGCAAGCTCACGGTGGAAGAAAACGTGCGCGCGGTGCTGGAGTTGCAGCGCGGCCCGGACGGCAGGTCGTTGAGCAAAGCGAACATTGAAGAGCGGCTCAAAGGTTTGCTGGCCGATTTGCGGGTAGAGCATCTGCACAATTCCCCTGCGCTGGCACTGTCAGGCGGCGAGCGTCGGCGGGTGGAAATCGCCCGCGCACTGGCTACGCAGCCCCGCTTCATCTTGCTGGACGAGCCGTTTGCCGGCATCGACCCGATTGCGGTGATCGAGATCCAACGCATCATCGGTTTCTTGAAATCGCGTGGCATTGGTGTGCTGATCACCGACCACAACGTGCGCGAGACGCTGGGTATTTGTGACCACGCCTACATCATTAACGACGGCAACGTGCTGGCCGAGGGCACACCGGCGCAGATCGTCGAAAACGCCGATGTGCGCCGGGTTTATCTGGGCGAACACTTCAAGATGTAAAAACGGTTTATGGCGCTGACTCATGATTGCCCGGTACAAATAAAAGCGTCATTCCCGCGCAGGCGGGAATCCAGCGGCGGTACGCCTGCAACGCAGCACACCGCGAGGTTCTCGCGCCTGGATTCCCGCGTGCGCGGGAATGACGGCAATTGCCCATGGCGCTCTGACGCACATCCATGAAGCCCGGCCTGTCCCTTCGCGTCTCCCAACACCTGGC
>JAYUXO010000425.1:0-2785 GCA_043753505.1 Comamonadaceae bacterium | reverse complement strand
GCAAGATGTCGGCCAGATGCATGCCGCGCGCACGGCGGATGTGCTGGAGCACCACGTGCAGCATCAGGGGCGAGCGTTTGCGCAGCAAGGCGGCGGTTTCCTCAGGCCAGGTGTCGGTGCTGGCTTCCAGGGCTTGCAGGATGGCGGGAACGGTGGGCAAGGCAAAAAATGAATCAATTTGGCTACTAGCCCATGTGGAATCTGCTGGAGCAGCTACATTATTTATAGCAAACCAGGTGTTTGCCGGGGCTGCCAGATGCATTTGACCCGAGGTCAAACGTGCCCACATCGCGGGCAGGTCGTCTGAGGCAGCCTGCACGTCAGCCAGCCCCAACGCCACTGCATCGGCCCCGCCAATCACGCGTCCGGTGAGCGCCAGGTATTCACCCACGTGGCCAGGGCAGCGACTTAGAAAGTAGCCACCGCCTACGTCGGGGAACAGACCAATGCCGGTTTCGGGCATGGCCATTTGGGTGCGCTCAGTGACGATGCGAAGGCGGGAACCCTGCGCCAGTCCCATGCCGCCGCCCATGACGATGCCGTCCATGAATGAAACATACGGCTTGGGGTACGTGGCGATCAGGTGGTTGAGCGTGTATTCCTCTGTGAAAAAGTCTTCGAGTTGCGGGTTGCCCGCCAGTGCGGCCTGGTGAAAAAAGCGGATGTCGCCGCCCGCGCAGAAGGCGCCGAACACACCCTGCTTGTTCACACCCCGAATCGCCACCGCTTTCACAGCCGCATCACCCTGCCAAGCCAGCAAAGCCGCCGTGATGTCGCGCACCATGCCCAGCGACAGCGCGTTCAGCGCTTTCGGGCGGTTCAGCGTGATGCAGCCCACGCCGTTGCAAATTTCGGTGATCACGTCGCTCATGTTCGCTCTTTCATACCCGCGCTCTCCATCCCAGTAGTTCATTGACCAACAACGCCCCCAATACCAACGCGCCACCCACCAGCACCGTGGGGCCAGGCACTTCGTTGGCACCCAGCCAGGCCAGCGCAATGCCAAAAATTACCTCCAACAGCGCCAGCAGCGAAATCTCGGGTGCTTTCAGCACACGGGCGCAGATCACTGACAAGGTACACGGAATCGCCAGTTGCACCAGTCCCAGCAGGGCCAGCCAGGCCACGTCGGTGCCAGTGGCGGCAAACGGCAAGGCCAACGGCACCGTGACCAGCGTGGAAATGACGGCGCCTACCAGCACGCAGGGCACCAGGTCAGTCTGCTCGCCACGGGTTTGTCCGCGCTGCACCACAGTCCACTGCACGGCACCGGCTATGGGAACACACAGGGCCACTAGACAACCTGCCAACGCTCCGGTCTGCCCGAGGTTGAGCTGGCTGCCAAACATATAGGCAATGCCAACTCCGGCCACCCCAATCGCCAGCCACGTACGCGCGGGCAACGGGTGACCAATCACCACGCGCGACAGCAAGGCTGTGAGCAGGGGTCCCAAGGCCATCGTGATCAACACGTTCGCGACTGTTGTCAGCGTCAAAGCCACCATGAAGGCGGTGAACATGACGCTCCAGCACACGCCCGACAGCCAGAAAGAGCCACTGGCCCAGTGCATTTGCGCAAACACGCCAGGCCCGCGCCACAGCGGCAAGATGACCAGCAACGACAGCGCGGTGAACAGGCTACGCCAGAACGTCACCTCAAATGCTCGGGCAAATTCCAGCTGACGGGTCACGACACCCGCGATCGACCACATCAGGGCGACGGCGATCATCAGCAAAACGGCGCGGGTGTGGGTAAGTTTGAACATGGGTTGTGCGTTGGAGATTACGAAAGCAAGTCTTCGATGCCATGCAGCCCCGCGCTTAAATGCTTGCGCCATTTTGGCCCGCGCAACCGGGCATCCAGCTCGGCATCGATCAAGCCCTCGGGGTCCTGATCCAACAGCCACGCATACAGCATGGCCGCTTGCTGTAGATCTTTGTTCGCTTTGGTGCGCTGAGCCATTGGCCGTAACCCGCTAACAATGAGTTTGTGCACCGCCATGCGGGCCGGGTTGGGGACATTCACCAGGCAAGCCTTCGTGCCGGTGAACACGGCGGCACTCTGCACGTCTTCCAGCGAAAATTCCATGAACCGCAGGGCCTGAAAGTCGGCCCTGAAGGCGGGCACGTACACCAGCTCTTTTTCGGTTTTATCCATGGGGGTTAAAAAATCCAGAACAAAACCAGGTTCTTTTGGGTTCACCCAACGCCCGCCACGTATGCCGTCCAGGCTGGAGGCGGGCACAAATCCCATGTTCAGCGACGACACCACATCACCCAAATCAAGGCTGGCATCGCTGCGCAGCGCCACCTGCATATGACGGCCCGCATGGGCAAAAGCCTCTTCGTCCATGTCCAGTTGAGTACGCGAGGCATCGCCCCAGCACACGCCCAACATATTGCCTGCGGCCAGGAAGGCGTGTGTGCCTACCAGCAGCCCGCCAGCGCGGAAAAAGCCAGCATCGCTCAATCGTTGAATCACAGCCAGATGCGCCGCGACGACTGTGGTGCACCCCAGCGTGCTGGCGGCTTGTGCCATAGCGCGAATCTGACGGTCACTGTGTTCATGGCCTGCCGACTGGCGCTGCGCAACCAGTGCGGACAGCGCCGCGCTGTCAGGGCCCAGGTAAGCCTGAATCAACTTGCCGTTCAGGTCGCGGTATTGGTAGTACCAGTAGTCTTTTCCCGCTATCTGCTTGCGGTTAAACGAGCCCGGCGCATCCAGCACACTGCGAGACAACTCGCCCGACTGCAAAGCTTCTACCAGTTGGGCGTAGGCAGTTGC
>JAYUXO010000424.1:0-2817 GCA_043753505.1 Comamonadaceae bacterium | reverse complement strand
CATATTTTCAATCTCCATATTTGTTGCAATGCGTCACGTCACAAACTTGCCTTAATTCAAGTCCGGGCGCATAGTAGTTCCAGGCCCAGCCTCGCTGGGCCCCGTGGCAGTCGGCGAGCCGGTTGCCTTTTTTCAAGATTGCAGACAGCCACTAGGAGGCTCTTTTATGAACCTGACGATCAGCGGTCATCACCTCGAAGTAACCCCAGCCCTGCGCAGTTATGTAACCAACAAGCTGGATCGAATAAACCGCCACTTTGATCAAGTGGTTGACGTCAAGGTACTTCTGACCGTAGAAAATCAAAAGGAAAAAGACCGACGCCAGCGTGCCGAGTGCAATATTCACGTCAAAGGCAGCGATTTGTTTGCTGAAAGCTCACACGAAGATCTGTATGCCGCAGTGGACGAGCTGGTCGACAAACTGGACCGCAAAGTGGTGCGCCACAAAGACAAGTTGCAAGATCACCACCATCAGGCCCCCAAGCGCTTGATGTAACCCGTGTGGTCTTGAATGAAGCGCCGCCCTTGTGGCGGCTTTTTTTATCTCGATTCACCCGTCGCCGCCGACAATGTAACGGCTTGTTGCCCTACCTGTTTGCAGGTGCATAATCCGCCACCCGCCCAACCCATGAACCGACTTTCGTCCATCCTGCCTGCTGACCACGTGCTGGTCAGCGTTGATGCCACCAGCAAGAAGAGAGCCTTTGAAGAGGCTGGCTTGCTATTTGAGCGTTTACATGGATTTTCCCGTGCATTGATCACCGACAGCCTGTTTGCCCGCGAACGCTTGGGCTCGACCGGCCTGGGCCACGGTGTGGCCATACCGCATGGTCGTATCAAAGGCTTGAAAGCGCCAATGGCTGCGCTCTTTCAATTGGCTGATCCAATTGGTTTTGATTCGCCCGACGAACAGCCAGTAGGCCTGCTAATCTTTCTGCTCGTGCCCGAAGCAGCCACGCAAAAACACCTGGAAATTTTGTCCGAAATTGCCGAGTTGTTAAGCGACGCGCCCTTGCGCGAAAAAATCAAGACGCACACCACTGCACCGGTTTTGCACCAGATGATTGCAACATGGCGCTCGGCGCAGCTTGCTTGAAATGCCGTCCCCGGCGCTGGCCAGTATGTGTCCCGCGGCCCTACGACGAAACCTCTGAATAGTGAAACCCACCGTCGTCAGCGCCGACGTGCTGTTTGAAGACCACCGGGCCCAACTCAAATGGGAATGGGTGGCCGGACTGGGCGCCTCGGAGCGGCGGTTTGACGAGGTGGCCGTGCGCGCCGCCCGCTCGGGTGCCGACCTGGTCGGCTACTTGAATTACATCCACCCCTACCGTGTCCAGATTCTGGGCGAACGCGAAATCGCCTATGTGGCCAGCGCCAGTCCTGAAGATTGTGCCCGCCGCATTTCACGCATCGTGACGCTTGAGCCACCAGCCTTGATTCTGGCGGACGGGCAAACTGCCCCCGATGCTTTGCTCGCGATGTGCGAGCGGGCGCAGATTCCGCTGTTTTCTACGCGCGAATCGTCAGCATTTGTGATCGACGTGCTGCGCGCTTATCTGTCCAAACACTTCGCCGAACGGGTATCCATGCACGGCGTATTCATGGACATTCTGGGTGTCGGGGTGTTGATCACTGGTGAGTCAGGCCTGGGCAAAAGCGAGCTGGGTCTGGAGCTTATTTCGCGCGGCAATGGTCTCGTAGCGGACGACGCTGTGGACCTGCACCGCATCAACCAGACCACTATCGAAGGCCGTTGCCCCGACTTGCTACAAAACCTGCTCGAGGTGCGTGGCATTGGCTTGTTGGATATTCGCGCGATTTTTGGCGAGACAGCGGTGCGCCGCAAGATGCGCTTAAAACTCGTGGTACATCTGGTGCGCCGCGAAACCCTTGAGCGCGAGTACGAACGCATTCCCTATGAGCCGCTCACGCAGGACGTGCTGGGCGTTCCGGTGCGCAAGGTGGTTATTCAAGTTGTGGCTGGGCGCAACATTGCGGTATTGGTGGAAGCGGCGGTGCGCAATACCATCCTGCAACTGCGGGGGATCGATACTTACCAGGAGTTTGTCGAGCGCCACCATCGTGCGATGGAAAAGGAAGCGAAGTCCTAAACACCCTGCGGTCGTGACGGTTTGGGTCGCAGCGGTTTGTGGGTGTGGACCAATAACGTGGCCTGCTCCATCTCGCCTTCCAGCAGCGCCGGTACCGCCTTAAGCGTGCGGGAGATGCCCTCTTCTATCGTAACGAGTTGCTCCGCAGATGGCTTTTTGAGCACCCAGTGAATCACCTCTGATTTAACCCCGGGGTGACCAATACCCAGGCGCAAGCGCCAGTAGTCAGCGCTTCCTAACTGTGCATGAATGTCACGCAAACCGTTGTGGCCCGCATGACTTCCACCAAACTTCAGCTTGGCTTGGCCGGGCTGCACATCCAGCTCGTCGTGAACCACCAGAATTTCTTCAGGGTTCACCTTAAAAAACTTGGCTAGCGCGGCCACTGACTTACCCGACAGATTCATGAACGTTTGGGGCTTGAGCAACCAGACGGTATGGCCTTGCACTACTGCACGTGCCACCTGGCCGTGATAATTCCTGTCGCTCGCCCACGAAAGTTTCAGCTCGGAAGCCATCGCGTCGATCCACCAAAAACCTGCGTTGTGGCGGGTGTGCTGATAGTCAGGGCCCGGGTTACCCAGTCCAACAAACAGTTTGATCATGAATACGGATTATCGAAGGCAAGGCTCACAGACCCTGCTGACCAGCAGAAACAAAACGGCCCGCATCAGCGGGCCGTTGGAAAAACTCCCAGACGGAA
>JAYUXO010000423.1:0-6977 GCA_043753505.1 Comamonadaceae bacterium | reverse complement strand
GGCACACCGCCAGCGTGTTGCCGAGCTGGCTGGCCACCTCAGTCAACAGTCTATTTGCCTGTTGCGCAGTGGGTTGTAGCTGCTGCGTTGTGCCGTGCTCGTGCCACAGTTGCAAAGCCAGCACGCTGGCGTGCCATGTGCGGAAGTCCTTGGCCGTAAATTTGCCTTTGCACGCCGCCTCCAGGTAAGCGTTGACATCCACCGAACCGACGCTGTGCACGTCGCCTACTTCGTCGGCATAGTGGAACAGCTCTTGCCCGGGCAGCGCCTGGCAGCGGCGCACGATGCGGGCGATACGTGGGTCTGCCAGCGTGACGTCGTGCAAGACGCCACTTTTGCCGCGAAAGTGCAGCTGCAATTGACTGCCTTGAAGATCAACATGGCGTTTGCGCAGTGTGGTCAAGCCAAAAGAGCCGTTGCTGCGGGCGTATTCGTCGTTGCCTACCCGCACCAAGGTCGTGTCGAGCAAACGCACCAGTGCGGCCAGCACGGCGTTGCGCTGGACATCTGCGCCTGCACAAGCAACCAAGTCGCGCGTGACTTTGGCCCGAATGCCCGGCAATGCCGCGCCAAATTCGGGCAGGCGGGCGAACTTGGTTTCACTTTTGACCAGTCGCCAATCAGCGTGATAGCGGTATTGTTTGCGGCCCCGCGCATCACGCCCCGTAGCCTGAATGTGGCCCTGCGAATGCGGACAAATCCAGACCGCTGTGTAGGCCGGCGGAATTGCCAGCTTCTGGATCCGCGCAATATGTTTGGCATCGCTTAGCCGCTGGCCGTTGGCCTGCCGATAAACAAAACCATTGCCGCGCTTTGAGCGGCTGAAGCCGGGCATGTGGTCGCTGGCGTAAAGCAAGCCCTCGGGCATGTCGATGGGTTGCAAGGCAGGGTCTGGCTTCATGCGCCACAAAGTACCGCAATGTTTAAGCCTGCGCAAGGTCGCGCAAGGCGTTGACTTACACCGTCACAGCCATTTCGACGATAGCCACACTTGGGCTGGCAGCTTTTCAATTCAAACTGCAATTACAGCTACCCCAACCAAATCAGGAACACTTCATGGCCGCTAAAAAACCCGGGCTGTACGCCAACATTCACGCAAAACAAGAGCGCATTGCGAAAGGCAGTGGTGAGCATATGAACAAGTCAGGCAGCAAAGACGCGCCCAGCGTTAAAAATTTCGAGAATGCCGCGAAAACCGAAAAGAAAACACCAAGTAAATCTAGCAAGTAGGTGCTGCTGGTTGCGGCTAGGGCGGATCGTGTCCTTCAACTGGAATCTGACCCTGTTTATCTGGTTCCATGAGGTCGAAACAGCCAATAGCCCTTGTATCTATTGCTCATGAAGCTATCAAAAGCGTAGCAACAAATTTGGAGTCGGAGCACCTGGGCGGCGTCTGGTTACCCGGCCCGGCAAGCCAGCCAGAAGCCTTTTCGCACGCTAGCCGACGAGCAGATAACCATCACGGCGATCTTGCGTGCACCAAGCGCCCCAACCCCCAAAGTTGACCATGCCGGTCAAGCAAATACTCCCCGGTCATCTGCCCCCGCCGGCAGCCGCCCGCCCCGCCGCATCCCCCAAAGTAAACGCCTCTTCAAACACCGAGTACCCCGCCCAGTCGCTGTGGGCAAAACTCAGGCGGGTATTTGACCGCTCCTGATTTAATAGCTGTTTGAGCATATTCTGCAAGGGCTGTCGGCCCATTTGGCCTAAAAGTCCGGGGGTCGGCATGACCATGGCATGGCCGTAGCGGGTGATGTCCATCTGCGTGGTTTTGGCGGCCAGGTCGGGGTGGGCGTGGCTCAAGTCGGCCAACAGGTCGTCGCGCCAGCTTGCCCAGGTGCGCTGCATGAGTTGTTGGCGTCCATCGGGCACGTCGCCCAGTGCGCGGTAGACGGTGAGCACCGTGGGGCCGACGAACGCGCCGGTGGACAGGCTCAGTGCCTGGTGGCGGGCGTTCACGTAGCCCAGGCTGGCGCTGCCGTAAACCACGTTGTCCCACGCGGGCGCGGCGCCGGGGCGGTCGGTCAGGGGTTCGCGGATGTGGACGTTGGCCACCAGCCAGGGGGCATAGCGCACGGTCGCAGCGGCGCGGCGCACAACGTCAGGCGGGTTTTGCAGCACGCGGGCGGCAATGAAGATGGGTAGCGCCACGATGCAGTGCGCCGCCTGCCAGCGCTCCACGGTGCCGGTGGTCACGTCCAGTGCGTCGACTTCCACGCCGTGTTTGGCGGTGGCGATACGGGTGACCACACGACCGGTTGTCAGGCGGTCCCCCAGCGGCGCAGCCAGTTGCTGGGTCAACCAGCCGTTACCTTGCGGCCACGTCAACACACCCCCCGATTCGTCGTGCGACGCTGGTTTTTCACCCTCCACCTGCGGCGGAGAAAACCCGTGGCGGCTGGCAAAGTAATGCACCCCGGCCCAGGCCGACACGGTGGCAATACCCGCGCCATAGTCGTCGCGGCAGGCGTAGTCCAGGTACCAGCGCAGCTGCGGGTCGGTCAAGCCCTGCGCATCCAGCCATGCTGCGAAAGTTATAGCGTCTAGAGCAAGGTGGACAGGGGCCAGCGGCACATTCAGCATGGGAACGGCAAACTTGGCCTGTTTTTGCAATGCCTCAATCGCCTGGGCAAAGCGCTGGTACTGCGCCAGGGTTTCAGGCCCCACGCCGTCCACCGGCAGCAGGCCCGGCTGCCACTGCCCGTTGAAATGCAGGCGCTCCTGCGGGCTGTGGCACAGGTAGCGTTCGTCGTATTGCCAGCGGCCCGCCAAGCGCTGTCTGATTCCCAATTCTTCCAGCAGGTTCTGCACAGCGGGCGCGTCGTCGCCCGGCACCGGCAGGTAGTGCGCGCCCAGCGGGCAAGTGATGCCGCCAACCTGCGCGCCCCGGCTGTTGCCCCCGGCCTGGTCTTCCAGCTCCAGCAACGCAAAGTCTTGTATGCCACGCTGGCGCAGGGCCCGCGCCGCCGCCAGACCGGTCACACCGCCGCCTGCGATCAGCACGTGGGTGCGTCGTTGAACCGGTGGCCGGGTGTTGGCCGCCGCCTCGCGCAGCAAATGCCCACGCAGGTGTGAAACCCCGTTGAAGCCGCCAGTGATTTCGGGTGCTGAACGACACCCGGCCAGGGCTATGGCGGATGCGGCTAGCAGCTGGCGGCGGGCGGCGTTGGGAATGGCTTCAAGCATGGTTGGCAAGTATGCCCACCGGGGCAGCAAACCCGGCTGCGTATTCACACGTCCGAAAGCGGCAACTGGTTGCAGGCTCCCACCGACGCAGTCAAGCGGCTTTAACGCTCAACCGGACGAATCAGCCTGACAGCTGGCAAGCTGTCTGATCAAGCGCGCCGCACAAACGGTCTCGCGCGCCAAGGGCAATGGCTAATCGTCGCATTCCGAGGGCACCACCCGGCACCAACTGCGACCGCACCCGTCAAGCGCAACGCGCTCGGCCCTGGCCAGCGAGTTACCCGTGCCGATACCGAAGGAGTTGCTGCTGACGGCATAGGCGCCACACGGGTCAAACCGTACTTCGACCTGGCAATTTTCATTGCCGGCAGCCCGGCACTGGCGCATCGCCTCCCGCGCTGCAGCTTGGGTCGTGACTGCCTTTAAGCCAAAACAGCTGCCAGCCCCCATAAATATTGCTCAAACAGCTATTAATATCATAGCGATGGATAGTCGGTGTACCCCTTCGCACCACCTCCGTAAAACGTCGCTTTGTCTGGCGTGTTCAGCGGCGCATCGGTGCGCAGGCGTTCCACCAGGTCGGGATTGGCGATGTACAGCTTGCCGAAGGCAATCAGGTCGGCGCCGTGGGCCATCGATTGCTCGGCCAGCGCCTTGTCGTAGCCGTTGTTGACCATCCAGGCGGCGCGGCCACCGGCGGCGGTGTAGGTGGCTTTCAGGGCGGCGTAGTCAAAGGGGCGGTCGGGCAACTCGCGCGGGCCGCCGGTGGCACCTTCGATGATGTGGATGTAGGACAAACCCATTGGCGCCAGCTTGTCGGCCACGTAGGCAAACAGCGCTTGTGGGTCGGCGTCCACCACGTCGTTAGCCGGGGTAACCGGCGAGATGCGCAGCGCCGTGCGGTCACCGCCGATTTTTTGCGTGACGGCGGTCATCACCTCCAGCAGCAGACGCGCGCGGTGCTCGATGCTGCCGCCATATGCATCCGAGCGCTGGTTGCTGCCGGTTTTCAAGAACTGGTCAATCAGGTAGCCGTTGGCGGCGTGTACCTCCACGCCATCAAAGCCCGCGACATGAATCGCGTCGTGCGCGGCCCGCACGTAGTCGGCCACGATGGCGGGCAGCTCGGCAGCGTCCAGCGCGCGGGGCACGGAGGTGTCAACAAACTTGCCGACACCATCGTCGATCACAAAGGTCTTGGTTTTTGCCGCAATGACCGATGGCGCGACCGGCGCTTGCCCACCCGGCTGCAAACTGATGTGCGAGACGCGGCCCACATGCCACAGCTGCACCACGATGCGGCCACCGGCGGCATGCACCGCATCGGTCACTTTTCTCCACCCCACCAGCTGCTCAGACGCATACAGGCCTGGCACGTCGGCATAGCCCTGACCCTGATGGCTGATGGCGGTGGCCTCGGTGATGAGCAAGCCTGCGCTGGCACGTTGCGCGTAGTACGTGGCCGCCAGCGGGCCGGGCACCGCGCCGGGCGAGCGGTTGCGGGTGAGCGGGGCCATCACGATACGGTTGGGCAAGCGCAACGCGCCGACTTGCAGCGGTGAAAAAAGGGTGTGCATGGATACGGGGGTGTGAGAGTGGAGGGGCGCGCAGCTTAGGGTTTGCCAGATGTCCGCGCTGGCGCGGGTTATTACGTCGCAGCGCTGTCACAGCTGCGTCACTGTTTCAGGTGCTTACTCGCGGGCTGTTCTCCAGGAGAAGACACATGAATAAAAAAACATCCGCCTTGTTGGGCGCTCTGTTCTCGGCCGCCTTGTTGGCTGCCTGCGGCGGCGATGACGCCACGATCGTTGCCGCGCCTGTGGCCACGGCACCCGCTCCAGCCACTTTGCAAGGCGTGTTTCTGGACGCTGCCGTCGAAGGCCTGGAATACACCACCACCAACAGCAGCGCCACCAAAGCCCTTACCAGCGCCACCGGCGGCTTTACCTGCCGCGTGGGCGACAACGTCAACTTCTTCGTGGGTGCGGTTGCCCTTGGCACAGCACCGTGCAGCACCACCATCACGCCCTTGATGCTGGTGGGCACAGTGGACGTGAAAGATGTCGGCGTGGTTAACCGCGCGCTGACCCTGCAAACGCTGGATGAAGACTTTGACGCGTTCAACGGCATCAAGCTCGCACCTGACGTACGCACCGCCCTGGCCACCCGCACGCTGGACTTTTCGCTGCCCGCCACCGCTTTCAACGCCGCATTGACCGCCACCCTGGCCGTGCTGCCCAATGCCTACAAAACCCGCGTGGTCGACGAAGACCGCCGCCTGCAGGCACGCGAGCATTTTGAAGACACACTGGCATCCAGATTAGGAGCCCCCGTGAACGAAACCTTCTCCCAAACACACCCTGTGGGCACCGTGGCCGTGACCGTCACGCGCTACGCCGTGCAGGCTTCCAGCTCGTTTTACATCCCATACGAAGGCACCGGCAACCCAGCTGCCAAAGCCGAATACGCCAACGGCTTCCTGCCCGCTTACGGCTCGGGCCTGGCCTTCAAAGGCAAATTGGCCGACGGCACGCTGGAGTTTTATGCCATCACCGACCGCGGACCGAACGGCGACGGTCCCAAGATTGCCCGCTCTATCCTGGAGCCCAACACCACGACCGGCACCGCCACGGGCACGTCTGACGCAAAAATTTTCCCGTCACCCAGCTACGTGCCGTCCATCGGCATCATCACCTTGGGCAAAGACGGCGCGGTGCTCAAGTCGCGCCTGCCCATCAAGGTCAGCGCCACGGTGAACACTAACGGCCTGTCCGTTCCCCCTGGCCGCGTAGGTGCTACGGGTGAAGTGCCGCTAACCGACGCGTTGTTGTTCGAGCCCGGCAAAGCCAACTACAGCGACAACGGCATCGACCCGGAATCGGTGGTGGCCGACCCAGCCCGCAATGCGCTGTGGGTGTCTGACGAGTACGGCCCCTTCATCTTGAAGGTTGACCCGACCACTGGCGTGATTTTGAAAAAATACCAGCCCGGCACCGGTGCCGCCGACCTGCCCAACATCCTGCTCAAGCGCCGTGCCAACCGCGGCATGGAAGGCCTGGCACTGGACCCCACCAGCAAGAAGCTGCATGGCTTCCTGCAAAGCCCGATTTCTGATGGCGCGGTGGGCACCCGCAACGTGCAGGACTTTGCCCAGTTTGCCCGCTGGGTGGAATTTGACCCCACCACCGAAACCACTCGCCTGTACGCCTACCCGATTGACGGCGCAATCTACGACCGGGGCCGTACCGGCAGCGCCAAACTGGGTGATTTGACGGCTCTGGGCAACGGCAAATTTGTGGTGATCGAGCAGGGTCTGAGCGCCGCAGGCAAGGTGTTCAACTGGCTCATGCTGGTCGAAGTGCCCGCCAATGCGACCAACATTGCAGCCATCGGCAGCGAGCTGGAAAAGAACAGCATGAGCGCAACATTTACAAGCCCCACGCCTTACAGCGAGGTGGTGAAACTCAAGAAAACCCTGCTGCTGGACTTGAACAAAACCGGCTGGCTTGCTGAAAAAGCCGAAGGCCTCGCCCTGGTCGACGACAACACCCTGGCCCTGACCAACGACACCGACTTCGGCATGAAAACCAATGTGCTGGATGCCGCTGGTGCGCCCGTCGCCGGGGCCGACGTCACTGCCTGTACCGTGAACGCGGCGGGTGTGCTGACCGGCTGCGCGGCGACCGCCGGCGTGAGCGCCCGCGTCTCCCGCAACAGCGACCTGGACCGCACGCAGCGGCTGTGGATGATCAAGTTTGGCAAGAAGCTCAGTGAGTTCAGCGTGCCTTGAG
>JAYUXO010000422.1:0-2821 GCA_043753505.1 Comamonadaceae bacterium | reverse complement strand
CACGATCCAGCCCTCATGGGCGTGGGCCATGGCGTGAAAGGCAAAGCGGCCCGACGGGGTCAGGCGAACGTGATAGGCGCGGCGATCGCCGTCCACCGACGTGCGTTCCACCAGGCCTTCGGCTACCAACTGGTCGGTGATGCCGGTGACGTTACCGCCAGTGACCATCAGACGGCGGGACAGCTCGTTCATCTTCAAACCGTCGGGTGCGCGCTCCAGTTGGGCCATCAGATCAAAGCGCGGCAAGGTGATTTCAAACTGCGAGCGCAATTGGCTGCGCACCTGTTTTTCCACCAGTTGGGTGCACGTCAGCAAGCGCAGCCACAAACGCAGGGCTTGCGGATGTTCGGCATGGGCGCGGGCTTCCATGTCCATGGTTAAAAGTCTTCCTCAATTGCTACTATTTTGATAGCTGTTTGAGCAGTATCTAAAGTGGCTGATGACTGTTTTTGCTTAAAAAGCTCACGGTACAGCTGGTCGCGACCAGACAGATAAGGCAGCGGCCAGTCCACGTGTTTGCTTTGCAACCTGGCTGCTTCGTGCAGCGTCCAGGCCGGGTTGGCCAGGTGCGGGCGAGCGATGGCGCACAGGTCTGCCCGGCCGGCGGCAATGATGCTGTTGGCCTGGTCGGCTTCAGTGATCGCGCCCACCGCAATCGTGCCGATGCCCACCTCGTTGCGAATGCGGTCGGCAAATGGCGTTTGGTACATGCGGCCATACACAGGCTTGGCGGCGCGCGTGGTCTGACCAGACGACACGTCGATCAAGTCACACCCGGCGGCTTTGAACAATCTTGCAATTTCGACAGCATCGTCATCCGTGTTGCCGCCAGGTGCCCAGTCGTGCGCGGAAATGCGCACGCTCATGGGCAGGTGGGCGGGCCACACGGCGCGCATCGCGGCGAACACTTCCAGAGGGTAGCGACAACGGTTATTCAATATGCCGCCGTATTCATCGGTGCGTTGGTTGGTCAGCGGCGTGATGAAGCTGGAAAGCAGATAGCCGTGCGCGCAGTGCAGCTCCAGCCAGTCAAAGCCGCAAGCGGCGGCGCGTTGGGTGGATTGCACAAAGGCGGCGGTGGTCACGTCCATGTCGGCGCGGATCATGGCGTGCGGCAACTGGTTTTGTTCGCCGTACGCCACGGCGCTGGCCGCAAGCAAGGGCCAGTTTGCGCAGTCCAATAATGGTTCATCGGTGACTTGCCAACCCAGCTGCGTCGAGCCTTTGGGCCCGCTGTGGCCGATTTGCAGGCCGATTTTGGCGCTGCTGCTGGCGTGTACAAATTGCGCGATGCGTGTGAAGGCGGCCTGCTGTGCGTCGTTGTATAAACCGGTGCAGCCGGGGGTGATGCGGCCCTCGGGTGTGGGGCTGGTCATTTCCACCATTACCAACGCCGCCCCGCCCAGGGCGCGGGCACCCAGGTGAACCATTAAAAAGTCTTGCGGCGTTCCATCAACTGCGCTGTACGTAGCCATGGGCGAAACGACGATACGGTTTTTCAGCGTGATGTCCCGCACTTTGAATGGCGTGAGCATGGGCAGCACCTTTTTGCCGCCAGCAAGCCAGCCTTCATAACCACCCAGCCAGGCGCCATCACGCAGGCGCAGGTTCTCGTGGCTGATGCGTTGCGAGCGCGTGAGCAGCGAGTAAGCGAACTGCTCGGTGTCCATGCCCGCATAGCGCGCCACGTTCTCAAACCACTCGGTGGAGTTGTGTGCCGCGTTTTGAATTTTGAGCACTTCGACGCTGCGACGCGCTTCATAGTTGCTCAAGCCACTATCAAGACAGGAGCAGATTTCCAATTCACGGGCCAGATCAATCGCGTCTTCCAGCGCCAGTTTGGTGCCACTGCCAATTGAAAAATGTGCGGTGTGCGCCGCGTCGCCCATCAGCACAATCGGCACGGTTTTGCCATGGATTGACTCGCGGTGTACCCAGGTTTTGCACACCACACGCGGAAAGCGAATCCAGTTGGCGCCGCCGCGCTGGTGGCTGGCATTGCTCATCAGCGCGTGGCCGTCCAGGTACTTGGCAAACAGCCGTTGGCAAAAAGCAACCGCGTCTGCCTGGTCCATTGCATCCAGGCCATGCGCTTGCCACACGGCTTGCGGTGTTTCCACAATGAAGGTGGAGGTGTCGTCGTTGAACTGGTACGCATGCGCGGCAAACCAGCCGTGTTCGGTTTGCTCGAAAGCGAAGGTAAAAGCGTCAAACTTTTTGTTAGTACCCAGCCACACAAAGCGGCAATGGCGCAGATCCACATCGGGCTGATAAGTCGCGGCGTAGCGGTTGCGAATGCGGCTGTTCAGGCCATCGCAGGCAATCACCAAATCGGCCTGGTATTGCGCGGCAAGTACCTGGTCGTCGGCGACATCGCATTCGAACACCAACTCCACGTCCAGTTGCTGGCACCGCTCTTGCAAAATGTTGAGCAGGCGCTTACGGCCAATGCCGCAAAACCCATGACCACCCGAGCGCACCGAGCGGTTTTTAAAAAACACCTCGATGTCGTCCCAGTGGTAGAAATCATCGCCAATCAGCTGCGCGCTCACAGGGTCAGCTTCACGCAAATGGGTCAGCGTCTGATCGCTGAGCACCACGCCCCAACCAAATGTATCGAACGGCTTGTTGCGCTCGACCACCGTGATGCGGTGCCCCGGGTCGCGTGATTTCATCAGCAGTGCAAAGTACAAACCAGCGGGCCCGCCGCCAACACATAAAATATTCATGATGAAATTGTTTATACCTCAAGCAATTTTTGGCTGTCAAACTGTATACGATTGGCCTCATAACAGGCAGGATTACACTTGTTGAAAGTCGC
>JAYUXO010000421.1:0-6990 GCA_043753505.1 Comamonadaceae bacterium | reverse complement strand
TGGGCGCACCGGCTCTGATCCAATTCATCAAAGCGGGCAGATTGCGGTGCATTGCCACGGGCACGACCACACGCTTGCCCCAGCTACCCGATGTTCCCACGGTAGCCGAGCAAGGCTATCCGGGGTTTGAAATGACGCAGTGGTACGGCCTGCTGGCACCTGCCAAATGGCCAAAAGCCAACATTGCCAAGCTGGAAGCTGAGGCCATCAAAGCCACCCGCAGCGCGGCTGTCAAAGACAAACTTTCGGTGGACACGGCGTTGGCAGTGGGCAATACAGGTGCGGAGTTTGATGCCTTCATCAAAGCCGAACAGGCCCGCTGGAAGCCGGTGATTGCGCGAGCGCAAATCAAGCCCGATGGGGCTTGACCAACGTGTCACAGCGTGGAGAAAGCCCACTTTTGGGGCGCATATCCAACAGGAAATTGACGTTCGTTCACTGACTTTTGCATGGTGACCTGATTTGGTGCGGAAAATCACAAAACCGTATGCTCCACCGCTAGGTTTTTCAGATACATAGTGTGACAATTTGATGACACTGCTATCAGCAGATGTTGAAAGGTCTCATCATGAAAAAACAATTGTTCCTGCTGGCTTTTTGTTGTCTCGCAGCACCACTGCACGCCCAACTCCGCTACGCGGGCTCGGATACGGTCGAGCCCGTCGTGGACGCGGCGCGGACGGCCTTCAGTCGCAGCCATCCGAACTTCAAGCTCACCATCAGCAGCGTGGGCACCAGCTCCGGTCTGCGCGAGTTGTGCACCAACCGCGCTTTTTTTGTCGGCGCGTCACGCGCCATCAAGCCTGACGAAACCAAGGAATGTGAGCGCGCCGGCGTCACGCCAATAGAGGTACCGGTAGGACTGGACGCGGTGGTGCTGGTGGTGTCCAGCAAAAACACCTTTGTCAAAGACCTGTCGATTGACGATGTGAAGAGCATTTACGGGCCGCAGGCAACCGGCAAGCTCACCTCCTGGAAAGCCTTGCTGGCTACTTTTCCAGAGCAGCGCTTGAATGCAGTCGGGGTGGGCATCAAGCACGGTACTTTCGACTTTTTCCATGCAGCCATCGGCAATGGCAAGTTTGTGCGCAGCGACTACAAAGACACGATTCAGCACGATGAAACGGCCAAAATCGTTGCCGCCGACCCAGGCGCCATCGGTTACGTGCCCCTATCGGTGGCCAAGGACTTTGCATCGCAGTTGCGCATTGTCCCCATCAACTTCGGCGAGGGCCCCGTTGAGCCGTCCGAGCAAAGCATTCGATCGGGCAAATACGGAACACTCTCGCGCACCACATACTTTTATGTCAATCTGCCTGCGCTAATCAAGGCAGGCGGCGAATCACATGAATTCATTAAAGACTTGATGACCAACCTGGCCAAGTACGTGACGTTTGCCAACATGACCACGTTGTCGCCCCAGCAGTACCAGGAATCTGCCAAACGCGTGGGGCTCACGCGCCCTAACTGATCCAGAAATCAAGGGTTGCGTTTTTTGTACTCAGCCATGGACTGGGCCAATTCAACGTATGCCTCGCAAGTTTTGTTGCCGCAAATGCTCTCCAGCTGGGCCAGGTGCTTTTCAGCTTCTGCCGGCTTTTTATCCATCAAATACGCCTCGCCGATGTACGCATGCGCTCCCTGGTGCTTCGGATCCAGCTTGAGCGCGATGTTGTAGTGCTCGAAGGCTTTAGCCACATTTGGGTTGCTGGCTTTGCGGTAGCTGTAGGCCAGCAAGTTGTGGGCGTCGGCACTGCGAGGGTCGTCTTTGACAGCAGCGTTTAACTCGCTTTGAGCCTTACGCCAGTCTTTGGCCTCGATGGCTTTGCGGGCAGTCGCCATGCGATCCGCGACAGACGGTGCGCTGGAAGCCGACGGGTTGCTGCCGGGCGTATCAGCAGCGATCGCAGGCAGGGAAAATGCCAGCGCGGATATGGTCAACAAAGCGCAGATAACCGATTTTTTGTTCAATTCAAGCTCCAGTAAAAGTGACGAAATTCAAATGACAGTCTGCTTGAAAGTTTTCTATCAACCCTGGACAAATGTCACAGGTGTGCAAGTTAAAGTCAGGCGATCCGAAATAATGCAGCGTTTTTAGGTCAAATTGGCCAGTCACCCTTGTGAAAGCTGCTTAAACAGCTACACAGTTGATAGCAAAAATCAGCGTTTGGTTTGACCTTCTGGTGACTGAATTGACCGAAGCCTGACGAACCGGTAAGCGCCGTTATCAGCCAGGAAAATGATCTGAGCTCATTCGCTGGCCGCATTGGGCAGATTGCTAAACCGGCACCAGCTTGGCCACGCTGAGCGCCAGCCACTTCACCCCGTGGCGCGGAAAGTTCACTTGGCCGCGGGCTTCAAGGCCTTCGCCTTCCACCGCTTGCACGGTGCCTTCGCCGAACTTGGTGTGAAAGACTTTCATGCCTTTGCGGATGACGTGGCCCGCAGGGCCCTTTTGCTCAGGCACACTTTCCTGTGCTTCAGATTTTGAGCCAAATTGGCCACCAGCCCATGTAGAACCTGCTGAACCAGCTCCTGAATTTGTAGCACCCCAATTATTTTTGAAGCCTGTTCCAAACCCCTGGTTTTTCGGTGTCAGCCAGCGCAAGGCGGTCTCGGGCAATTCGTCGAAGAACCGGCTTTTCAGGTTGTAGCGGGTCTGGCCGTGCAGCATGCGGGTCTGGCTGTGCGAGAGATACAGACGCTTTCGTGCGCGGGTGATGGCCACATACATCAGGCGGCGCTCTTCTTCCAGGCCCTCATGGTCGCTCAAGGCGCGTTCGTTGGGAAACAGGCCTTCTTCCAGGCCGGTGATGAACACGCAGTCGAACTCCAGGCCTTTGGCGGAATGCACGGTCATGAGCTGCACGGCGTCTTGACCCGCCTGGGCCTGGTTGTCGCCCGACTCCAAAGCGGCGTGGGTGAGGAAGGCGGCTAAAGGACTGAGGGTTTCGCCGGTCGCTTCGGGGGGGTCGTTATTGATGGAGGGAGTGGCGCTCGTGCCCCCACCCCAGTCCTTCCCCGGAGGGGGAGGGAGCAAATCAGGGGAGTTACTCCCTCCCCCTCCGGGAGAGGGTTGGGGTGGGGGCATGCGCGTGTCCAACCCCTGACTGGCGGGACTCTGACTCAACGCACCCAACTCGTCCACCGGTAACGCCACCGCATCCCTTCCAAACCCCTCCACGGTCACAAAACTCTCCGCCGCGTTTACCAACTCTTCCAGGTTCTCCACCCGGTCTGCGCCTTCCTTGTCGGCCTTGTAATGCTCAATCAATCCACTGTGTTCGAGCACCGCTTCGATGATGTCGCGCAGGGTCATGTTCGCTGTCTGCTCGCGCAGCACATCCAGCCTGGCTACAAACGCGCCGATGTTGGCACCCGCCTTGCCGGTGGCAGCGCTCACCGCGTCGTGCAGCGAGCAGCCGCTGAATTTGGCAATGTCCTGCAATTGCTCCAGGCTGCGCGCACCGATGCCCCGCGGGGGGAAATTCACCACACGCAGAAAACTGGTGTCGTCGTTGGGGTTCTCCAGCAGGCGCAAATACGCTAGCGCGTTCTTGATCTCAGCGCGCTCGAAGAAACGCAAACCACCATACACACGGTAGGGCACCTTGGCGTTGAACAGCGCCGTCTCTATCACCCGACTTTGGGCGTTGCTGCGGTAAAGCACGGCCATTTCTTTGCGTGAGTAACCCGCCTGCGTACCTTGGTCGCGCTGGAGTTGACGCATTTCTTCAACTATCCAGGTCGCCTCCGCAAAGTCGCTGGGCGCCTCATAAACGCGTACCGGCTCGCCAGGGCCTTGGGCTGTGCGCAGGTTTTTTCCCAGACGCTTTTTGTTGTGACTGATCAGCTCATTGGCGCTGTCCAGAATGTTGCTGTGGCTGCGGTAGTTCTGCTCGAGTTTGATCTGGTGTTGCACCGCAAACTCACGCACAAAGTCGGCCATGTTGCCCACGCGCGCGCCGCGAAAGGCGTAGATGCTCTGGTCGTCATCGCCCACGGCCAACACACTGGAGCCATGGGACGTGGCCCCGTCGGTAGTCTGCCCCGCCAGCATCTTGATCCACGCATATTGCAACTTGTTGGTGTCTTGAAATTCGTCAATCAATATGTGCCGGAAGCGGCGCTGGTAGTGTTCACGAATCGCGTCGTTATCGCGCAGCAGTTCGTAGCTGCGCAGCATCAGTTCGCCAAAATCCACCACGCCTTCGCGCTGGCATTGCTCTTCATACAACTGGTAAATCTGCACCTTGCGGCGCGTCTCCTCGTCACGTGCTTCCACAGCGGCGGGGCGCAGGCCGTCTTCTTTGCAACTGGCGATGAACCACATCGTTTGCTTGGCGGGAAAGCGCTCGTCATCCACATTGTTTTGCTTGCATAAGCGCTTGATGGCCGACAACTGGTCTTGCGTGTCCAGAATCTGAAAGCTTTGCGGCAGGCTGACCAACTTGTAGTGGGCGCGCAAAAAGCGGTTGCACAGGCCGTGAAAGGTGCCTATCCACATGCCACGCACATTCACCGGCAATATGGCCGAAAGGCGCGTCATCATTTCTTTGGCGGCTTTGTTGGTAAACGTCACGGCCAATACGCCACCGGGTGAAATGTGGCCGTTTTGCAGCAGCCAGGCAATGCGGGTGGTGAGCACCCGGGTTTTGCCAGAGCCTGCGCCCGCCAGGATCAGCGCGTGTTCGGCAGGCAATGTGACGGCGGCAAGTTGCTCCTCGTTCAGGTTGACAAGCAGGGGAGATGAAACGATGACAGGGTCAAAGGGGGATTGCATGCTTCGATGGTAGCGGCGTGGTAGCCGACAATTTGATATTGCTGCGCCAGGGCAGGTACCACGCTTGCATTAATGTGCTGTCCTACATATTTTGCCGGGCTTGGCCCTCAGATGAAAACTACAGTCCCGGTAAAACTCCAGTTTGGGACCATTAGCAGAAAGGAAATGTGTGGCGACATTTGAACTTTTGCTGGGGCTGATAGCATTTTGCGTGGTGCTAACCCTTGTAGCGCGACGCCTGAAAATTCCTGTCGCCGTGCCGCTTGTCCTGGGTGGCATGGGCCTGGCATTCATACCCGGCCTGCCGACGATTGAGCTCGATCCTGAGCTCGCGCTGGCCCTTTTCTTGCCGCCTTTGCTACAGATCAGCGCTTACCGCACGGACTGGCCAGCCTTTCGTACCCAACTGCGCCCGATTCTGTTGTTGGCGGTGGGTGCCGTGTTCTTCACCGCCATTGCAGTTGCGGTCGTCGCCAAACTGATGGTGCCCAGCCTGCCTTGGTGGGCAGCCGTGGCACTGGGTGCCATCGTGGCACCGCCCGACGCAGTCGCCGCAGCATCGGTACTCAAGCAATTCAAGCTACCCAAGCGGATGGTGGTCATCCTTGAGGGGGAAAGCCTGATCAACGACGCCTCATCGCTGGTCTTGTACCGGTTCGCTGTGGCAGCGGTTGCGGCTGGCACGGTCAGCTACGGTGGTGGCGTGCTTCAATTTGTTGGTGCGGCAGTGGGTGGCGCTGTCGTTGGCTGGGTGGCCGGGCGTTCAGCCATGTGGATTTTTGCGCGCATTGACGACACTTTATTGGACATCACCGTGAGTCTCCTGGCAGGCCTCACGGCGTATCTGGCGGCAGAAGCGCTGCACGTCTCCGGCGTGCTGGCCGCCGTGGTGTGTGGTCTGGTGCTGGGCCGACAGCAACACGCGCAATTTACCGCCAAGACGCGGTTGGAGATGAATGCGGTGTGGGGCTTCGTTGAGTTTTTGCTCAGCGCATTGGTATTTATGTTGATCGGAACGCAGCTGCGCGGCATTGTGGAGCGACTGGCGAATGACGACACCTGGCAACTTGTGTCGCTGGGCTTGGTTATTTCGGCAACCCTAGTGGTCAGCCGCTTTGTGTGGATTTTCCCGACCACCTGGTTGCCCCGCGCTTTATCAAGGCAAATGCGCCAGGATAATCCCACGCCCTCCTGGCGCGAGCTTACCGTTTTATCGTGGGCGGGCATGCGCGGCGTCGTTAGCCTAGCCGCGGCGCTGGCGCTCCCAGCACAATTTCCGGGGCGGGACTTGATCGTATTCCTGGCGTTTTGCGCAATTTTTGCGACCCTGGTTTTTCAGGGCACCACCCTAGGCTGGTTGATCAAAAAGCTGGGCGTGCTTGAGGCAGTGCCTGACACTATTGCACCGCAAGAAGCCACCGCACGTGCCGAGATCGCACAGGCCGCACTTGGCGCGGTGCAGGCGCACCTGGGCGACCAAGGAGCCGAGGAACATACGGTCGCTGCTTCGCAACTGGTTCAAGAGTACGAGGTGCGTTCGCAGCGCGCACAAACGGGCAATCCTGAGACGGCCGCTCAGCAGCAGGCATCTCGCCACCGCCTGCGTTTGATTGCCATCCAGGCTGCTCGTGAAAAGCTGAACGATCACACCGACCAGGTCGAATCCGAAACACACCGGGCGCTTGCGGAGGAGCTTGACCTGGAGGAGCAGCACGTTCGCTCCAAACTGGGGCTGAAGGACGGCTCGCCATGACAAGGCGCTGGGTTGGACATCTGCCACCCGGTAAGGGTTAAAAACGTCTGTAGCCCTTGCAAATACTGCTCAGAAAGCTATCAAAAAAATAGCAATTTTAGCGAATAATCTTCCCGTCCGGTGTGATGGACACCAAATCAATTGCCCGTACGGAGTCGCGCAGGCCGGCGCGCAGGTTGATGCGAAAGCCGCCCACGTCGTAGTTGGTCATCGCGGTCATCGCGCGCTGCAGGCCAGCCTTATCAAACCCTTTACCAGCCCTGCGCACGGCCTCGGCCAGGGATTTGGCGGCGATGTAGCCTTCCAGGCTTTCATAGCTGGGCGATTGATCGGAGTTGTCTATCGCGGCCAGATATTCCTTGACGATAGGCGTCGCCGAGCTGCGTGGCGACGGCACAACCTGGGAAACCACTACACCGCCAATTTCCTTGCCCAGCGCGGTGAAGAGCGGATC
>JAYUXO010000420.1:0-2838 GCA_043753505.1 Comamonadaceae bacterium | reverse complement strand
AGCCCGGTAACCAGTTGCTAACTTGGCTGCCCCATGCGCCACGGGCTGGGCCTGCCGTGAGCTTTGCTAGCGTTGCACTTGCACCGGCCATCAAGCCACCCATTTCATAGTCTTCACTCCCAAGGCGCGTTCACACCCGGCTGGCAATGCTGGGCGGACGCTGTTTTTATCGGCCGTCCAGACGGGCGGCTCCCAGGAGAAGATATGAGAAAGATTGTTTTTGCCTTTAGCCTGCTGGCCGCATCTCTAGCAGCCCACGGCGGCCCCATGGGCTTTGCTGACAGCACCATGGCCATGGGCGATTTCAGCCCCAACTGGCGCGAGGCGTGGGTCAACCACGCCGTCACCTCCCGCGACGCGGTGGGCCTGGGCGGTTTGCGGATGAAGTCAGACGATGGCCGCACGACCCGCAACTTTGCAGAGGCCACCTACACCCGCCGCCTGGCGCGGTGGAACACGCCCGACTCGCAGGCCAACCTGTGGCTGGTGGTGGGCGCGGGGCCGGTGCGCGGCAACGACTTTGCAGGCTCACGCACGATGCTGGCACCCGGCATTTCAGCCGACTGGGAGACCACCCGGCTGTATGTGTCCGCCAGCGCCCGCTTGTACCGCGCCAAAGGCATCAACCACGACTTTGCCTCGGTGCGCGCAGGCTTTTCGTTCTACGAGGTGGACTACGACGAAATCCAGCCCTGGCTGGTGGTGGAGGCGCGGCGTATGCGCGGCCTGTCGGAGAAAACCGAAGTTACCCCCATGCTGCGGCTGATCCACCGCCGCTACTTCGTAGAGGCGGGCGTGAGCAACATGCGCCAGGGCCGACTGAACTTTATGTACATTTTTTAACCGGTTTTTAACCCAAGGAATCCTCATGAACATCCCACTAATTGCTACAAAATACATAGCTGCTTCAGCAATATTGGCATGGGCTACAGCTACTTTTAGCACTGCAAATGCCGCGACCAGCGTGCAGGCCACCGTCAACGGCATGGTCTGCGCGTTCTGTGCGCAAGGCATTGAAAAGCGGCTGGAAAAGCTGCCCGCTGCCCAGGCCGTGCTGGTGGACTTGAAACGCAAGGTGGTCGTCGTGCAAGCCAAAGACGGCCAAACGCTGGACAACAAGGCCATCAGCCACGAGATCACCGAAGCGGGCTACGACGTGGTCAAGCTGGAGACGGTGCCCAAGTCAGTCGCTGAAATCCGCGCCAACCTGAAAGCCGGCAAACCATGAGCCCAAAAATCATGAGCGGTTTGCGCAGTGCTGACGGCACGGTTCACAGCAGCGCTGACGGCACTGCGCAAACCCGCAGCAGCCTGGGTGCCAGCGTGCTCAGCCTGTTTGCCAGCGGCAGCACCCTGTTGTGCTGCGCCCTGCCCGCGCTGCTGGTGGCCCTGGGCGCGGGCGCGGCGCTCAGCGGCCTGGTTTCGGCCGTGCCCCAACTCGTGTGGCTGAGTGAATACAAAGAGCCCATGTTTGTCATGGCGGGCTTGATGCTGGCTGCCAGTGGCGCGCTGCAATGGCACAACCGCAGCGCCCCCTGTCCGGTAGACCCCGCCCTGCGCCAAGCCTGCCTGCGCACCCGGCGCGTGGCGTGGCGGGTGTGGGCGTTCAGCGTGGTGGTGTATGCGGTGGGCGCGGCGTTTGCGTTTGTGTTGCCTTGGGTGATGGCGCGATGAACTCATTGGTTTATTGACTCGCAAGCCGCTGGTGGCCACGTGATTGGCGTGATTCCCAAGTCACTGGTTGAGAAAGAGCATGGGCTTGCTCCTTCCTCCGCTGGGGAAAATATCAGGCACCTTCCCCCAAAGGCGGGACGGAGCAAGACACGCGACGCAACCTGAGTTTTCACGAAAAAATCGTGCAAAACACCATCGACGAGCTGGATGTTGTCGAACTCCGACATAACGTGAGCGATATGCCCGCAGGTAGCAAAGGAACCGTGTTGTTGGTTCTGACCAAACCCCACTCCACTTACCTGGTTGAGTTTGCTGACAGCGACGGTGTCACGATTGCTGAAGTGACGCTCACGGAGGACCAAATCGAGTTGGTATGGAAACACAAGCCCTCCTCAGGCGAATCTTCAGCAGTGTCTCGTAGTCAGGTACGAGGCTGCACATCTGCTAGAGCGACCGCTTCCCTTGGCTTGTCGTGCGCCGCCACCGCCTGCACCAGCTTTTCATACAAACCAAACAAGAACGCCACCCGCTGCGCGTCGGTTTTAAATTTCGGTTTGGGGTTCATTGCAAGCACGTAGGCGGCGTCAACCGCCGCGTCCAGCGCGCGGTGGGCTTGCACCAGCTCGGGCGGCATGGTGGCGGGGTCGTACAACACCGCCAGGCTGGCGTTGGGATGGGCCGCACGTGCCGCAAGCACTGCGTTTGCTGCATTTTCGATAGCTGCTTGAGCAGGTAATAAAAGGGCTGGCGGCTTGTTTGGCGTTAAACCTTCTGCTGTGACGGTTGCAAGGGCTGGCGGCCAGGGAAAGTTGTTGTAGACGATGCCGGCCGAGTAGCGGTAGCGGCTTTCCAGCCGACCACAGGTGTAGCGCACCCAGGCGTTGTGCATGGTGCTGGACAGGATGCCGAAGTGGTAGGAGGTGGCGTGCGGCAATAGGTATAGCTGGTTGGAGCCCACCACTTCGGGCTGCAAAAAGGCCATGGGTATGAAAGCGCGCCGCTCGGAGCTGACCGTGGGAATGGCGATGCAGGCACTACCGGATTGGCGCACTTCTGCAAACAGGGTGGGGGTTTGAGCCAGTTTGCGCGTGGTGTCGCGGCCACTGAGTTCGCGCCATTGGCGCACAGCCTCCACGCGCTGGTAAATCGGCTTGCAGCGGCGCA
>JAYUXO010000419.1:0-2845 GCA_043753505.1 Comamonadaceae bacterium | reverse complement strand
GCAGGTGCAGCAGGCATTTCACAACCTGCGTGTGGCCCTGGCGGCGCACGGGCTTGATTTGCCCCACGTGGTGCAACTGCGCACCTATGTGGTGAACCTTGATTTCAACAAGCTGGGCATCATCGGCCGCGCCGTGCAAGCGGGATGTGGCGACCTGCCGCCGACGCAAACCGTGATTGGCGTGGCGGCGCTGGCCATGCCAGACATTCTGTTTGAAGTCGAAGCCGTTGCCGTGCAGTCTTGATCTGTTGCAGCATCGCGCATGCGCCCAGCCGATCGCCTGTTTCAAATTGTCCAGCTCATTCGCGGCCGTCGGTTGACAACGGCGCGCTGGTTGGCGCAGCGCCTGGAGCTGAGCGAACGCACCATTTACCGCGACATTGCCCAGCTGCAAGCGCAAGGCGTGCCGATTGAGGGTGAGGCGGGCGTGGGCTATCGCCTGGGGCGCGGGTTTGACTTGCCGCCCCTGATGTTCACGCCCCAGGAAGCGCGCGCCCTGGCATCGGCCGTCTTGCTGGCGCAGCAATGGCTGGACCCGGAATTGGCAAGCGCCAGCGAAGCCGCGCTCTCGCGCGTGCTGAGCGTGTTGCCCGCAGATGTGCGCGAACGAACGCGCAGTTTGCAGGTGGTGGTTGCGGCATCGGGTTTGAGTGACTCGGTGCGCAGCAGCATGCAGTTGCTGCGCCGCGCATCGCACATGCGGCACAAGGTCTGCGTCGAATACTGCGACGCTGAAGCAACCACAAGCCAGCGGGTGCTACGTCCGCTGGCCTTGTTCTACTGGGGCAAGGTGTGGACCTTGGCGGCATGGTGCGAAACCCGCCAGGACTTCCGCAACTTTCGCGTTGACCGCATGGCCAACCTGACCTGGCTTGAAGAGCGCTTTGAAGATGAAGACGGCAAGTCGTTGGAAGACTTCATGGCGCGGGAGGAATGTGCGGCGGGTGCGAGTGCTTCGAATTGATCCGGGCCTGCGCAATATCGGCCCTCGCCGGAAAACCTGCAGTTTCAAGCCAAAACGGCTAGCAGCCCTTTTATTCATTGCTCAAGCAGCTACTAATTTAATAGTAATCTGGCTTGCCGTGGCGTCGGCATTAGGCAAATCAAATCCGCCAGTAGGCCCCAAAAATTCATCCTTGAAATTTGTCAATCTGAATTTACAAGGATAAAAACAGTTGCGAATACGCCCAGCATCCGGACAACTTTCTGTGTTCACCTTGGGACGGTTCATGCCCAGGATGTCACCGACGTGCAGACACGAGGCTCGAGTCGGCAATATCTGATGCGGCGCGTGCCACAAGCGCTGCCAGTAGTCTTGTCCGCAACGCAAACACGACTTCGCCTGACGGCATAGCTGTCAGCGCATTTTTTTCCAAGAACGTAGCCCACAGCGCCTGGCGCGAACCATCTCCAGCAAACTCGTCGCTCAAACCGATGTGCAGGCCGGTCGGCAGCGGGGTTCCTCGACGGTTGAATGTGGCAGCGATGGCGCTGGCCAAAACGCCAGAGTCCAATGTCTCGCGATCCAACAAAATCCACAAATCCAGGTAGTCCTTCAGCCTGCGGTTTGCCATGCCCGGCAGCACGATCGCGTGCAACTTTTCTGCCACGACCGTATAGACCCGGGTAGGTACGCAACTGCGGTGGTGGAAAGTCGGCAATCAGTACCGGGTAGTTCGCGTCCACCGGGCCGGGCGTTATGGCATCGCCAAAGCCGATATCGATTTGCGTCTTGCAACTGGCACGAGCCAACTCTGCCGACACCAATACCCGCGCACCTGCATAGCCTGCGCTTTTGCGAATCTCTTGCACGTTCACGCTGGCTGCGTCAAACAACAGGCCGTCATTCGCCGCAACCGACACGATCTCGCGGAACGCCTGCGCTATTGAACCCAGATCGCTTGCCCCAAAGCCCAGCAGGTCGACATCGCGCGTTGACCGATGTGGCATGGCATACCAAAGGTTGAACAGCATCGCCCCTTTGAGCACCAAGAGGTTTGCGTGGGCCGACTGGCTCAACCGATACAAAAAGCGCTCCAGTGCATAGCGCACCAGCACGGCGTTGAAGTCCGTCCACTCTGCCTTGGCAATAGTGAGCAGCCGCGCCCGCACGGAGGCTGCCAGATCTTGCGCCATTCAGCCCCCGTGCCCCAGCGTTTCGAGGTAGGGCCGAATCACATTGGCCACCCGGCAAATCTTGGCAAACCGCCACAGGTCATTGGCGTTGGTTTTGTTGGTGGCCAGCGCCTGACTAAGCGCCTCTATGGCTACATCGAGCCCGATCTTGTTGCGGTGCTTGAAGCAATCTGCGATCGTCTTGGCCACGCCATACACCCGCAGTTCAACCTGGTCGGCACGCACCACCTCTATGCCCTGGGCATACGCCTCGCCCGAAAACTGCACCATCTTCACCGGCGGGTAGTCCATCTTGGGCACGTGGCTGCCCTGTGGCATGCCAACCCACACCTGGCGCGGCAACTGTGTGGTGAGCTCATGAATCTGCAAGGCGGTGAGCAAGCAAAACACCGCCTGCGGCACCTTGACCGCAATGGTGGCCAGACTTTCAAGCTCGGCACCCTGCGCATCTGGCAGCCGGTAGACACCGCGACCAACCCTTTCCAGCTGGCCGCTGGTGGTCAACCGCGACAGCACCACGCGTGCAATGCCCAGTTCTTGCAAATGGCTGGCGCGTAGCAGGCCCCGCCGGTGAACCGCGGCTAGTACGCGTTGGGTTTGGGTGTCGGTGGTTTGCATGAGAACCCGAGTATGTTCCGTTTATGCGTTAACTTAAAATAAGTAGAGAACTTATGGAACAAAATGCGAACTCTGGGAGCGAAAGGGGACG
>JAYUXO010000418.1:0-7066 GCA_043753505.1 Comamonadaceae bacterium | reverse complement strand
CGTCGACGAAGTCGCCCGCGGATGTGCCCGCGCCATCCAGCACGCAGCGCAGCACGTCCCATGCGGTATCGATGCAGCCTTCAAAGGCGTATTGCCTGTCCTCCACCAGCTTGTCGATCACGTTGTGATCAGCCGCCATCTGGTCAATTTGCGCTTGCGTAAAAGCCCGAAAGAAAAGATTCATGCCCATAAAACGTACCTTGTGTAACTCATGTACTTTGTAAATCGGGGTTCAAACAGGGGCTTGGTTGTTGGGGAGGTTTCGCGACAGACGTCTGACGGCAGGTCACTCATAACAAGCGCGTCAGGCTTGCCTCCAGATGCTCGGTTGGCAGCCGCTTGAAGCCCGACCGCGCAAAACGCTGCAACCGCCCGACCGCAAAGGCGGTGAGCATTGAGGCCTGTACCTGGGCATCAACCGTGGGCATGACCGAGCCGCTGGCTTCCATGGCGGGGCGCAAAGTCTGGCGCAAGCAAGCTTCCAGCTTGTCAAAAAATTGGTTCATGCGCTCTTGCAGGCGCTCGTTTTCAAACACCAGGGCGTCGCCCACCATCACGCGCGCCATGCCGGGGTTTTTCTCGCCAAACTGCAACAGCATGACGACGATCTGACGGGTCTGGCGCAAGCCATCGCCGGGTAGTTTCGCCGACTGGCCGGTGATCTGGTTGACCAGTCCAAACACCGTCTGCTCAATGAATTCAATCAGCCCTTCAAACATTTGCGCCTTGCTCGCAAAGTGGCGGTACAGCGCAGCCTCGCTCACCTTCAACCGGGCCGCCAGTGCCGCAGTGGTGATGCGCTCTGCGCCAGGTTGCTCCAGCATGTGCGCCAGGGTTTGCAGAATCTGCGCACGCCGTTCCCCGGGCTTTGGGCGTTTGCGTGGGATCGTGACCGCGCCGGGTGCGGCATCCTCAGCTGTATCAGTGGCGTCATGCACAACCTTTAGCGCCTTTGAAGTGGCACCGTCCATAGCGGGCGAGTTAGTCAACAAGCTGGTTTGGACAGGCGGCATGGGGGCATTCATGTGTGTACGAAAGATTCTCGCACAGGGGTTTTGCAGCTTTCAACCTCATCCATCAGGCGCTGTTGTTCATTTCCAAATCATTGCCGCAGGAGGCGGGACGACGAAGACAGTGCGCCAGCACGGCGGAAAGAGCAACGACCTGCCGCGATGATTTGGAAATGAAATCAGGTGCTGCCGCGCACGACCAGCTCATAGCCGACATTCACCGTGTGCGATGGCAAGACCTGGCCCTTGATCAGCGCCAGCAACATGCGGGTTGCGGCCTCCCCAATTTCCGCTCGGGGTGTGCGGATGGTGGTCAGTGGCGGCAGCATCTGGTCGCTACCCGTGAGGTCGTTGAAGCCTGCAATGGCCACACGCTGGGGCACGGCCACTTTCATCCGCAACGCCGCGAGCAATGCGCCTTGTGCCAAGTCGTCGTTGCAGAAAAAGATGGCATCCACCGCCGGTCGCTGACCCATGATCTGTTCAAACATCTGCCCACCCAGCGCCAGGCTGGACGGTGCGGGGTTGAGCCACTCAAGCTTGGTGTCGTGCAACCCTGCAGCCAGCATTTCGCCTCGCCAGCCTTCCAGGCGCTGCAGGGTGCGGGCGTCCAGTTGAGCGGCTGCAAAGGCAATGCGCCGGTGCTTGCGCTGCAGCAAATGACGGGTCATTTCGGCGCTGGCCTCAATCTGCGAAAAACCAACGCTGTACACACCCTCGAACCGTGACGACTCCATGAGGTGCACACAGGGCACACCGCTTTGTGCGATGAGGTTGCGTGTGGCCTCGTTGCGCTCCACACCTGTGACCAGCAAGCCCGCTGGGCGGTGTAACAACTGCTCGCGCAGCAGCTGCTCTTCTTCGCTGGCGTCGTAATGCGTCACGCCAATCAGGGCCTGATAACCGGCGGGGCGCAGCGTGCGCTGCACGGCGTCCAGCAGGTCTACAAACAAGGCGTTGCTGAGCATGGGAATCAACACCGCAACATGTGTGCCGCGCTGCGACGCCAGCGAGCGGGCGGCCGGATCGGGCACATAGCCCAGTTTGTTCGCCGCAGCCTGCACGCGCTCCACCAGATCGGCATTGACCGCACGCTCACCGCGCAGCGCGCGCGACACGGTAATCGGGCTGACGCCGGCGTATTGCGCCACATCAGCCAGGGTGACACGGCCAGTAGCGCGGGAACGAAAAGTCGGGGAATTCATGGTTTTCCAGGGTAACTACTGAGTTGCATGTGAATATACGCGCATAGGATAGCGCTATCCGAAACATTCAGTTCACTGGCAAAGTGTAGTTGTTCAACTGATGACAACCATGCTATTTTTTTTAGTTTAATAGGATAGCGCTATCCAAATGACACCTGAATCCAATCAACACGAGATGTCTCAATCCGTTGTCATCATGGGCGTAGCCGGTTGCGGCAAATCCAGTTGTGGCCTCGCAGTAGCCAACGCGACCGGCTTGTTATTGATGGAAGGCGACGATTTTCACAGCGCCGCCAATCGCCAAAAAATGCGCAACGGTACGGCGTTGACTGATGCAGACCGGAAAGGCTGGTTGGCTGCACTGGCAAGCGAACTGCACAGCCATCAAGCAGGTCTGGTGCTGACCTGCTCGGCACTGAAACGCAGCTACCGGGACCGGCTACGCCAGGCTTGCCCAGCGCTGCGCTTTGTATTTCTGGAGATCAGCGCTGAGCACGCCAGAGCCCGGGTGTCCGCGCGTGCCGCCGAGCACTTCTTTGCCACCACCCTGGTGGACAGCCAGTTCGCCACGCTGGAGTCGCCTGTTGGCGAGCCCGGCGTTCTGCGCGTCAATGCAGCCGATAGCCCCGAACAGCAGTGCCGCCAGATTGTTAATTGGCTGACCGCACCCGAGTTGGCCGATCATTCTCTGACGACACCTGTATGAACACATGCACCTCACCCAGCTTGGCGCAACGTGTAGCCAATTACCTCATGGCTGGCTGCCTGGCAGTAATGGCCATCGCTGTTTTTATCAATGTCGTGCTGCGCTATGGATTTGGTAGCGGCTACAGCGGGAGCGAGGAGCTCTCTCGCTTGTTGTTCGTATGGATGGTGTTCATTGGTGCGACTGCGGCTTACCCCGTCGGTGAGCACATGGCCTTTACTTCATTAGTGGCGGCGCTGCGGCACCGGCCTGCGGTGGTGGCGGCCATCACGGTACTGATTCGCCTGCTGGTGGTGCTGGGCAGTGGCCTGGTGGCGTGGGGCAGCTGGAAGCAGGTGATCGTCGGGCTGGGTAGCCAGTCTGTGGTGTTGGGTTATTCCACAGCCCTGTTGCCACTGCCCGCTTTTCTGTGCGGTGCCTCGATTTGCGCAATGGCGCTGCGCGAGCTGATCACGCGCCAGCCGCTGGATTTGGGTTACGGCGTTGACGCGGAGTGAACCAGATGAAAAACAACACGAACAGGACGCATCACCATGAGCAATGAAGGTCTGGCATTCATCGTATTTTCGGCGGGTATGTTGCTGCTGATGGGCATTGGGATGAACATGGCGCTGGCGCTGGTGCTGACCGGCGCAGGCATGGCCTTCGTACTGGGCTTTTGGGACACGCAACTGCTGGCACAAAACCTGGTAGCGGGGGTGGACAGTTTCCCGCTGCTGGCCGTGCCGTTTTTCATTCTGGCCGGCGAGTTGATGAACTCGGGTGGTATCAGCCGCCGCATCATTGACATGGCGCAGGCCTGGGTGGGCCACGTTCGCGGTGGCCTGGGCTATGTGGCCATTGCAGCGGCTGTCATGTTGTCGGCCATGTCAGGTTCGGCGTTGGCCGATGCCGCTGCGCTGGCCACCATCGTGCTACCCATGATGCGCAAAAACGGCTACCCACTGACCAGCTCGGCAGGGCTGATTGCAGCGGGTGGCGTGATTGGTCCGATCATTCCGCCATCGATGGCGTTTGTCATCTACGGGGTGACCACCAACACATCCATTTCTGCCTTGTTTGTCTCAGGCATCGTGCCGGGTCTGATCATGGGACTCGGCCTGGTGATCGCGTGGAACTTGCAGATCAAAGGCTTGCCCCTTGCGTCCGAGGCACCTATGCCCATGAAGGAGCGCCTGCGCGTTAGCTTCAGGGCGTTCTGGGCGCTCTTGATGCCGGTCATCATCATTGGCGGCATGAAGACCGGCATCTTCACGCCAACCGAAGCCGCCGTGGTGGCCGCCGCTTATGCGCTGTGCATCTCGTTTTTCATTCACCGCGAAATGGCAATGTCTGACTTGGGCGGTGTGCTGGTCAAAGCTGCCAAAACGACGTCGGTCGTCATGTTTTTATGCGCCGGCGCGCAGGTGACTGGCTACATGGTGACCTTGGCGGACATGCCGGCCACCTTGAGTGCCTGGCTTGGCCCCCTGATTGAGAACCCGCGCGTTTTGATGGCGGCCATGATGCTGGTGCTGGTACTGGTGGGCACCGCGCTGGATCTGACGCCCACTATTTTGATATTCGCTCCGGTGATGCTGCCCATAGCCGTCAAGGCCGGAATCGATCCGGTTTATTTCGGGCTGATGTTTGTGCTCAATGGCTCGATTGGTCTCATCACACCGCCTGTGGGCACGGTTCTCAACGTGGTCGCTGGCGTGGGCCGGATGCGGCTTGAGGACGTCGTCCGAGGCGTCAGTCCTTTTTTGATCACCTACATGATTATCTTGGCCGTCTTTGTGCTTTTTCCGCAGATCGTCACCGCGCCCGTGGCGTGGATGCGCTGACCCGTTCCCCGTTCCCGCTTTTTTTCCCCCAACCAACAGGAGACTTTCATGAAACTCATTCGCCGCACCGTGGTGGCCCTGGCGGCCGTAGCCGCCCTGTCTGCGTCTTTCGGCGCGCTATCGCAAGACATCAAACCCCGCCTCATACGCTTTGGCTACGGCCTGAACGAAGTCAGCAACCAGGGCCGCGCGGCCAAGGTGTTTGCTGACGCCGTGGAAAAAGCCTCGGGTGGAAAAATGAAGGTGCGCGCTATCGGCGCCGCTGCGTTGGGCCCTGATGTGCAAATGCAGCAGGCGCTGATTGGCGGTGCCCAGGAAATGATGGTGGGCTCCACCGCGACGCTAGTAGGCATCACCAAAGAAATGGCATTGTGGGACACGCCGTTTCTATTCAGCAATGCCAAGGAAGCCGACCAGTTATTGGATGGCCCGGTCGGCGACAAGATTCGCGACAAGCTCCAGGAAAAAGGCCTGGTGGGTCTGGTGTACTGGGAAAACGGCTTTCGCAACCTGACCAACAGCAAGCGTCCGGTGAACCGCGTGGAAGACCTGGAGGGCATCAAGTTGCGGGTGATGCAGAACAACGTGTTCCTGACCAGCTTCAACACCCTGGGTGCCAACGCCGTGCCCATGGCGTTCTCCGAGCTGTTTGGTGCGCTTGAAACCAAGACAGTGGATGGCCAGGAAAACCCGTTCAACACCATCTTGTCCAGCAAGTTTTACGAGGTACAAAAGTACATGACGGTGACCAACCACGTGTACAGCCCGTGGATCGTGCTGGTGAGCAAAAAATGGTGGGATCAGCTGTCCAAAGACGAGCAAAAAATCCTGATGGACGCCGCGAAAACCAGCCGCGACTTTGAACGCAAAGACACGCGCGAAGAAGCCTCCAAAGCGGTGGACGACCTGAAGGCAAAGGGCATGCAGGTCAACGACCTGCCCGCTGCTGAAGCCGACCGCATGCGCAACAAGCTGACCCGGGTATACGCCTCGATTGGTGCAAGCGTAGGTATGGATTTATGGATTGAAACGCAAAACCAGTTAATAAAAATCCGTAGCGCCAAAAAATGATCAGGAGGCGGCGCTCAGTCGCTTTTCCGCGATTACTAGCAACCCGTCAAAAATCAGGCTATCCACCAGTTCACAGGGCTGCTCCATGCTGGGAGCCATTTTCCAGCCGGCGCCGCCCGTCATGATGCGGACGGGGTCCGCCTGGCAGTGGTCGCGCAGGTGCTGGGTCATGCGGGCCACTGCGCCCGCAATGGCGTAAGTGCCGCCACTGGTCAGCGCATCGCTGGTATTGGTAGGAAAGGTACGTACCTCCCCGGTGGGCACATGCAGGCCCGCTGTGCCCGACTCTAGTGCCCGCAACATGATGCCGTGACCTGGCAGGATGATGCCGCCCAGAAAGTTTCCCCCGGTGTCAATGGCTTCCACAGTGACCGCCGTGCCCACCATCACCACAATCACAGGGCGGGTTGTGCCACCGGCCAGTACGCGGTGCCTGGCACCAATCATGGCCACCCATCGGTCAGCGCCCAGGCGGCTGGGGTTGTCATATCCGTTGACCACGCCAGCCTCAGCTGGGCTGGCCACCACCCAATGCGGCGTGACATTCCACAGTTCCATCTGCTCCTCAACCCGGCGGCGCACCGCGTCACCGGCCACGATGCACCCGAGCATGTCTTGCGGCTCTTGCAACCCAGCCCAGGCCCCGTCCGCCAGTTTGTCGATGTTTTCTAAAAACTCAGCGCCGTGCGCCAACAGGCTTGCACCTGGTCGAGCGCTGTCGTAACAGGCCCACTTCAGGCGGGTATTGCCCACATCAATTGCCAAAAAAGTCATCCGTGCAATATAAACGGCCTTCCCATTTGATTTCATCACGAGTTCTTGGGTTTTACCCGCTAAAGTTCGGTCTCCGTAACCTGAAACCATTAGGAGCACTCACATGGGACTTTTGTCATTTATCAAAGACGCTGGCGAAAAACTGTTTGGCGGCAAAGAAGTTGAGCAAGCTGCCGCTACCGCTGCTGCCGACCCGGCACAACAGCCCAACCTGGAAGCTCTCAACGCCAAAGCCGCAGCGGCCATTCAGACTTATATCGAGACGCAAAATTTGGGCTTGACAGCGTTGTCTGTGGGTTTCGACGGGGGCACCGGCAAAGTAACCGTGCGAGGACAGGCGCCCACGCAAGAAGCCAGTGAAAAAGTCACCCTGTGTTGCGGCAACGTAGCCAGCGTGCAGAATGTGGAAAACCTGCTGGCCGTCTCCGAGCCAGCCGACGAAGCCCAATATCACGATGTTGCGCGTGGCGACAC
>JAYUXO010000417.1:0-7081 GCA_043753505.1 Comamonadaceae bacterium | reverse complement strand
GGCGAAAGCAGTCGTACATGCGCCACTGCATGGTGCGCAAGGCCCCCTGGCTGACGCGGTAGGCGGGCCACTGGGCGAACGCATCTTGTGCGGGCTTGGCGCGGGTCAAATTCGGCAGGTCTTGCAAGCGGATGCGTTTGTCGTCTTCGCCGTGGCAAGAGGCACATGAAAAGTCATACGGGCCGCCTTTGAAATAAAAAATTTCCTTGCCGCGGGCGTAGGCGGCTTTTTCTTTGGCGTGGGCTTGTGGGATGTTGATGGCCATATCGCGCGACTCGTCGTACAGGTAGGCCACCAGGTCTTCCACCGGCGTGGCTTTCTGGCCTTCGCCCGAGAACGCCGTGCGTGCCGTGAACTCTTCGGCTTTGAAGCCTTGCAGCGTGACCATGCAGTGCACCAGGCGACTCTCGACATCCATGACCTTGTCGGTATCAGCAAAGTAGCGCGGCATGGCAGCCACTGCGCCTTTGACCTTGCCTGCGCCCTGCCCCAAATCACAGGCTTGCAGGCTGGCGTTTTTAGGGCCGCGCGCGGTTTTCCACAAGACTTCGCCGCGAGCCGCATTCAAGTCGGCGGGGTTGCCGTCTTGCAACGAAGCGCGGTAGTCGGCAATGGCTTCGGATGCTGATTTCTGGGCTATGGCAGGCGCTGAAAACGCTATTAAAAGCATAGCTGCTTGAGCAATGCATATAGGGGCTGACAGCCGATTTGTCTCAAAAATCGCCATGTCAGGCAATCGCCGCTTCATCGGTGCGCTTGTCGCCTTTGTTGTCGACCCAGGTCACAGCAACCTTGTCGCCCACCTTGCCACCCTTGAAACTGAACTGAACGAAAGGGTTTTTCGAAATCGCCGGGCCCCACTGGGCGTTCATCACGGGCTTGCCCTCGTGGGTGGCGCTGATGGTCTGGATGAACCAGGCGGGAATGGTTTTGCCTGCCGCGTCTTTTCGCTGGCCGCTTTCCATTTCGTGGCTCACCAGCACGCGCACGGTGGTTTTGTCGGCCAGCACATTGGCCCTGATTCGCATCGGATCGCTCATGTTCTTTCTCCTACTAGAAAAGGGTTCAGCCGCCGCAGCCACCGAGGGTGACTTTGACTTCTTTCACGGCGTAAAAAAACTTGTCACCCACCTTGGCGACCGCGTACACGTTGGACGATTGGCCCATCTTCACGTTGGTGGAGACGTTGGCATCGGTGCCTGCCGGAATGTCAAACACGGCTGACAGCGCGGCAGGGTTCTTTTCGACCACAAAAGCCATTTGTACCGTGCCAGGCAGATTGCTCTGCGCGCCGATGCGCACCACGTTGCCGTTTTCGGCAATTTCGGGTGCGGTCAGCACCACGTCTTTGCTCTCGGTGGCTGCTGCACCGCCGCCCAGGGCTTTGACGGCATCGGCCAGGGTTTTGGAATCAAACGCCGACTTGTTCCAGCTGGCTTGTGCCCGGGCTGTGGCTGGCACCAGGCTGGCCGTGGCGGCCAGGCCCAGCGCAGCGGCGGATGTGTGGATGAAGTGACGACGTTCCATGGAGGGTCCTTGTCTGACGGTAAAGATGAAATTGTAAGAAGGCTTGGTTTTTTAATCAGCGTGCATACCCTGAAGGGGTCAACACAAAGGACGCAGAGATTTCGCAAAAGACGCAAAAGAACATCCAGTTCTTGAAGTCCCCTTTTGCGTTCTCTACAAAATTTTTTGCGTCCTTTGCGTTCGTCACGTCTATCGCGCCAAGCGCTCACGGCTTAGCCCCCGCCGCCAGCCACTTGGCCACGACCTGCGCATCTACCACGCTGATGGCCTGGGCCGGCATGGCAATACTGCCCCACACGCCCTGCCCGCCTTCCTTGATGCGCTGGGCCAGGTAGGCACCTGCATCAGCTTTGCCCTGGTAGCGCGTGGCAATTTCCCTGAACGACGGGCCCACCAGCCTGTTGTCCATACCGTGGCAGGCCAGGCAGGCGTTTTGCTGCAGCACAGGCATGACCTGGGCTCTTGAGGGCACTGCAGAAGTTTGTTCATTTACTCCTGATTTCATAGCTGCTTGAGCAGTATTTACAAGGGCTGGTAACACTTTTTGATCCAAAACAGCTGTTTGAACACCCCGCACAGGCCCCCAGGGGCGCGACTGCTCGGCAAGGTTGCCGTGCGCCGGTTTGGCGTAGTCGGGGATGCTGCTGGCCACTTTCAAGTCCACTGGCGTGCAATTGCGGGTGCAGGTTGAGCCCTGCACGTCGGGTTTGCTTTTGCTGCCGAATTCAGGCCCCGGCCACAGGCTGTGCGTGCTCGTCAAACCGTTGCGGTTAGGCAGCCTGGCCTGCACCTCGCGGATGTTTTTGTCGCTCAAGGTACCGTCGTCTGGCAGCACATTGGCCAGGTTCAGGATGAAGGCCGTCACTGCATAGACATCGTCGGGCGAGAGCGATTTGGGGGCGGTCCAGGGCATGGCGCGGTAGATGTAGTCCCACAGGGTGGACAGATGCGCCAGCTTCATCAAACTGGTGCGCGTGGGCGCGTCGCCGTCCAGGTTCAGCCGTGCTACGCGGCCGGTTTGCTGGTCTTTAGCCGTGGTGTAGCCCACCATGGGTGGAAACACCTCGTTGCTCTCCCCGAAAGTGCCGTGGCACGACGCGCACTGCGCCTCCCAGATCTGCTCCCCTCGCTTGACGCTGCCCTGCCCGGTTGGAAGGCCCTTGAAATCGGGGCGCACGTCGATGTCCCAGGCTTTGATTTCTGCGGGAGTGGCAGGACGGCCAATGTTGTTGAAGGGTTGGGCGTGGGCGGCCGCGATGCCTGTTGCCGCGAGGGCCGCCACTGCGAAAGCATGCCCCGCCACACCGCACGAAACTTCAAGAAACCTGAACATTGCTCACCTCCCCTGATGCCTGCACCTGCCAGGTTTGAATGGCGTTGTTGTGATAGATGCCCCGCGTACCGCGCACTTTGCGCAACTCGGTATAGCTGGGCTGCACATGCCCGGTTTCGTCCACTGCGCGGCACATCAGCAGCGCCGTTTCACCGCTCCAGCTCCAGGGAAAATGAAAGCGTGTCAAGCATTTGTCCAGCACCAGACCATCGAGCCGGGCGGCCTGCCAGTTGCGCCCACCGTCCACCGAGACATCGACTTTTTTCACCTTGCCGCGCCCACTCCAGGCCAGACCGGTGATGTTGTGAAAACCCTTGGCCAGCAGCAACTGCCCCCCACTAGGCGACGTGATGACGCTTTTTACTTCCTGGATGCTGGTGTACTGGCGGTGCAGGCCGTCTGGCATCAAGTCGACGTAGTGCAGGGTTTCGTCTTTGGTAGCGTAAGGCTGGTCGCCCAGTTCAATGCGACGCAGGTATTTCACCCAGCTGACGCCCTGCACGCCAGGAACCACCAGGCGCAGCGGGTAGCCGTTTTCGGGCCGCAGCATTTCGCCGTTTTGGCCGTAAGCCACCAGCACCTGGCCGCTTTCGATCAGGCTCATGGGAATGGTGCGCGTCATGCTGGAGCCGTCTGCTCCTTCGGCCAGCACAAACTTGCCGCGTTTCAGGTCAGCGCCACACATCTGCAGCAGGGTCATGAGCGGCACACCCGTGAACTCGCTGCAACTGAGCATGCCGTGGGTGTATTGCACCGTGGGCACTGACACATTGCCCCATTCCATGCCCGTGTTGGCTCCGCATTCAATGAAGTGGATGCGGCTGACCGGCGGCAGGCGCATCAAATCGTCCAGCGTGAACACCATGGGTTTTTTCAGCATCAGCGCATCGCTGCCGTTGACCATCAAACGGTGGCCGCTGGGTTCAATGTCCCACCAACCCTGGTGGTGCCGTTCAAAGTGCAGGCCGCTGGGTGTGACGATGCCAAACAGGCTTTGCAGCGGGCAAAAACTCACGCCCGCCTGGCTCACCCGCGTCAGGCCCGGGCTTTCGCGACGCTGCAGATTTTTCTCCCACTCGCTGGGTACGCCATAACCGCGTGCGGCGGCGCCCTGGCCCAGGCCTTTGCTGTGGACGGGCAGGCTCAGGATGGCACTGTCGCCTTCAGGCGTGAGTGCCGCAGTTGCTGCACCTGATGCCGTAGCCAATGCCGCGGCCAAGAACCCGCGCCGCCCGGCACGCACATCTTGAATCTGCTCACCACTCAAAAACCCCTCGGGCGCAGGCCGGATGAAAGGGCTACTTCTCATGCCAAAGCCCTTCCCAGCAAGCGCTCCGCCGGTGGCAGTTGGTGCGGTTCGTCTACCTCAATGGCAATCTGCGTACACACCGAGCGGCACAGGGTGACGGCCTTTTCACTCTGCACCCGGTAAATCACCTGGGTGCCCTCTTTGCGCTTGCCCAACACCCCGCTGCGGTACAACACATTCAAGTGCTGCGACAGGTTGGGTTGGGTGGTGTCAATCGTCTGCAATAACTGCGTCACCGTGCGTTCGCCGTCGCACAGTGCACTCAACACCCGCAGCCGCATGGGGGATGCCATCAGGCCAAACAGCTCGGCTGCGAGCTCGAAAATGCGGTCGCTGTCGGCTTGATCTGAAGGTGATAGGGAGGTAGTCATTCGGTGAATGCAAATATAAGCAATTGCTTATTTATAAAGCTGTGCAGCAAATCGCTGAACCGTGTTAACCCTGAAGCAGGTGCTGACGCGAGATAATTTAGGACTGTACTGCGACTTCTTACCCATGATTACTGCCAAAACCTCCGCCGCCCAACTAACCCGCCACCTGCAATCAACCGACGAATTGATTAGAAAAGGAGACCTGGCCAAAGCCACCGCCCAGCTCAACGAAGCGGTGCAGGCTTTTCCGCAAGACCCCCGCGTGTACCTGATCGGTGCCCGCATGGCTGAGGCCAGTGGCAACGCGCAGGGTGCGCTTGAACTGGCGCAGCGGGCGGTAAAGGTCAACCCGGCGTGGTCAGTGTCGGTGACTGAATACGCCCATTTGCTGGCACGGCAAAACCAGTTTTTGCCAGCCATTGAGCAAGCCGAAAAAGCCGTGCAGTTGGACCCGCGGAATCCGCAAGTGCTGCAGCGCGTCATCGAAGTGGCACAGCGGGCACAAGCCATACCCATGGCGGTGCGGTGGTTGCGCCAGCTGATGCTCGTCGAGCCCACGCTGGGTGCCAAACGCCTGTTAGCCGCCGACTTGCATGCGCTGGGAGAACACAACGAAGCCATTGAGCTGTACACCCAGATGGTGGACGCACTGCCAGATGACGTGCTGGCGCGCACAGGCCGTATGCAAACCGCCTACGCGAAAGGCGATCTCACCCTGTCCAAAGCCGATGCCGAGCACCTGCTGCAAGCTGATCCAGGCAACGAAAACGTGCGCTTCTGGCATGCCTTGGCCAGCGGCAACACGCCTGCTACCCAGCCGATATCCGTCTTCAAGGAAGTTTTCGATTCGTCCGCTGATTTGTACGATCAGCACCTGGTGCGCAGCTTGCGCTACCAGCTACCCAAGCAGGTGGCCAAGCTGATCACCGACCGCTACCCTGACTTGAAGCTGAACGTGCTCGACCTGGGCTGCGGCACCGGCTTGCTCGGCGTGTGTCTGGGCCGCATTGACGGTGCTTTGGTGGGTGTGGACGTGTCGGAAAAAATGATTGCGCAGGCCGCCCGCCACAACGTGTACGACCGCTTTCACACCGTGAACCTGCTGGATGCCCTGCAGGAAACACCCGATGCGATTTACCAGGTGATTGCCGCCTGCGATGTGTTCATCTACGTGGGCGATTTGAGCCAGGCGATACCCAACGCCTACCGCATCCTGGCCCCCGGTGGGCACTTGATGTTTTCCTGCGAAACCGCCAAACCCAAAGAAGCCAATCTGGTGCTGCGCCCCACCATGCGCTATGCCCACAAGCGCAGCCACATTCAGGCGTTGTGCAAGGCTGCGGGGTTTGTGGATATTTCGATTGAAGAGACCGAGTTGCGGCTGGAGAACAACCAGCCGGTCATTGGGTTTGTGGTGGTGGCGCGCAAGGCGGCGTAGTTCACCCATCGATGGGTTTCAAAACCCCAACACAAGCGAAAGGCTTGCACCAAGTCGCTGTGATTGCACAGTTTTTATTTGGTATCCATGAGGCATCAGGTCAATTGCGCAGCGGCTGAGCCACTTCTACCGTGAGGCTTCATTCAGCAATCGATGATTTTCTGAAAGGGCTTCATCCACCTTCTCCGGCTTCCCCGCGCCGCTGCGGAGCCGCCTGATCGGCTCGGGCATAAAGAAGACGTCGCCTGCGGCGCTGGCGGGGTTGAAAAGCAAGGCTGAAAGCTTTCAAGCCTGGCGCTCGCGCCCTGCCCGGGTTGGCGATATCGGTCACTGAAGTCAGGTATCGGCCACCTGGTTGTTCTGCGAAAGCGCCACCCCGGCGGAAAAAAGTCAGCAGCATGATGCTTGCGAGGTATGAAGAATTGGCCTTTTACTCCTGATTTGATAGCTGCTCCAGCAGTAAGTAAAAGGGCTAGAGGCATAAAAGCCTTGTAAATACTGATCGTCAGCTTGAATGGCTTGTACGCCGTTCACCCGCGTTGGGTGATTGATACCTTGTTTGCCTGCACGGCGCAGACGTTGCTTGAGTTTGCGGCCAACCCGCGTTGGATGGGGGTATCTGGCGGTGTGCCCGCCTTCAGTCTGGTGTTGCACACCTGGACGCAGGACTTACGCCAGCACGTTCACCTGCATGCGGTGATGGCGTGTGGGGTGCTGGGTCAAGATGACGACAGCGGCAGCGGCGGTGATGGCGCAGGTAGCAGGTGGCACACGCCGGTGCGCAAACCCGACTTTCTGTTTCCGGGGCAAGCACTGTCCAGTGTGTTTCGCGGCAAGTTCATGGCGGCGCTCAAGGCCGCGCATGAGGCGGGCCAGTTGCCACGCGACCGCCAAGGCGATCAGGCCGGTTGGTGCCAGCGCCAACGCCAGCTGTATCGGCATGACTGGGTGGTTTATGCCAAGACGCCGCTGGGCGGACCAGCCAGGTGTTGGAGTACCTGAGCCGCTACACGCACCGTACGGCCATTGGCAATGAGCGCATCCGCAAGGTCAGCGCCAATGAGGTGGTCTTTACGGTACGTGCCGACGATCACGGCGGCAAG
>JAYUXO010000416.1:0-2860 GCA_043753505.1 Comamonadaceae bacterium | reverse complement strand
CGCCAAATGCTGCATCGTTCCAGCGTACCCGCTTGTTCAGGCTGGCGGCCACCACAAAGCCGACGGACAGGAGTGCGCACAGCAGCCAGGTGAGGCCTGTTGCGGCATCCAGTAGTTGCGCAATCGGCGTGCTGGCACCAAAGCGGTACAGCATGCAGGGCAGGGCAAAGTACAAAACAAAACTGTTCAGCCCGGGAATGGCGAGCAACGGCAACATACCGCGCCGGGCAGCCAGGTAGCCGCATAACACCAGGGCAAAAAAGGGCAGGGTGACCAACAAAACGGGCAGGATATTCATTTTCTGATTCCAGGATATTCAAGCAGGCGTGCTAAAGTACTTGCCTGTCAAAAATCAGACAGTATTAATTAATTCAACTAAGCTTGCTGTTCATTTAAATTCAATGTCTACCAATACCAGTGCCCTTACAAAAATCGGTGTTTTTTACGATGGAACGTATTTTAACAAAGCTTCTAACTACTATTTATTTCAGCACGAGCGAAATGCACGGCTCAATATCAGCGGTTTGCATGATTTGATTCGCAATGAGGTGGCGCAAAAAGAGGGGGTTGACAGCCGATACTGCCAGATCGTTGACGCGCATTATTTCAGGGGCCGTCTGTCGGCCAATGAAGCCAAAGAGCGCGATTCCCTGTTTTCAGACCGCATTGTGGACGACATCTTAATGCGGGAAGGCGTGGTCACGCATTATCTGCCTCTGCAAGGCGGGCATGAGAAAGGTGTGGATGTGTGGTTTGCACTGGAAGCGTATGAAATGGCTACACACAAGCGCTTTGACGTGATTGCTCTGGTGGCGGGCGACGGCGATTATGTGCCACTGGTGCGTAAACTCAACACCCTGGGCACGCGGGTGATGCTGATCGGATTTGATTATTCTTATATGTGGAATGGTGATACGCACATGTCGCGCACATCCACCAAACTGATTGAAGAATCAACCTACCCGGTATTGCTCAGCAGCGTGATTGACGATCGCACGCGGCGCAATGATTTGTATGTGACCAATCTGTTTGTGAGCAAATCAGAATCGGCGGCAACCCTGGCGAACCGGGTTGACCTGCCCCCCATGTCGCCCGGCGCCGAAGGCGATGGAACCATATTAAAAATTCTGGATGGCTATGGTTTTGTGCAAACCCACGCCGGCACCAGCCTGTTTTTTCATATGAGCAGTCTGGTTCCTGGAATTCATTTTGCAACCCTGCGCATGGGCCAGCGCGTGACATTTGAAGAATCGGTCAACGAAAAAGGGCCCTGCGCCATCAAGATTGCAACGGTTTAAATTTGGATCGTCATTCCCGCGAAGGTGGGAATCCATCTCACAAAACATTTATGCACGCTTTCGGGAACCGCTCGCGCCTGGATTCCCGCCTTCGCCGGGACGACGAACCGCTGCATTTAATTATTTGGAAAACGCTGGAATGTCGGCAAACAACACAGGCCTGAACCTCGCCCAGCAAGAGGCCGTGAATTACCTGCACGGCCCTTGCCTGGTATTGGCCGGGGCCGGGTCAGGCAAAACCCGCGTCATCACGCACAAAATTGCGCGCCTGATTCAAACCGGTGTACAGCCGCAGCGCATTGCGGCAATTACCTTCACCAACAAGGCTGCCGCCGAGATGCGCGAGCGCGCCAAGGGCCTGATTGGCAAGGCTGCTCGGCAAGTAGTGGTGTGCACCTTTCACGCCCTGGGTGTGCGCATGCTGCGTGAAGACGGGGCGGTGCTGGGGCTGAAACCCCAGTTCAGCATTCTGGATACTGACGATGTGACCAGCATCCTGAAAGACGCCGGTGGCAGCACCGACGCGGCTACAGCACGTCAGTGGCAGTGGGCCATCAGTGCCTGGAAAAGCGCGGGCTTGAACGCAAGCCAAGCCCTGGCCCAGGCCAAAGACGACAACGAACGCGTCACCGCCACCATCATGGCCCGCTACGAAGAACGGCTGACCGCCTACCAGAGCGTGGATTTTGACGACCTGATTGGCCTGCCTTTACAACTGCTTCAAAAAAATGAGCAGGTTCAACAGAAGTGGCAAGAGCTGCTGGCCCATGTGTTGGTGGATGAATATCAGGACACCAACGCCACGCAATACGAGGTGCTCAAGATGCTCGTCGGCGAAAAAGGCCGGTTCACGGCGGTGGGCGACGACGACCAGTCCATCTACGGCTGGCGCGGCGCCACGCTGGATAACCTGAAGCGCCTGCCGCAAGACTTTCCCCAGCTCAAAATTATCAAGCTGGAGCAAAACTACCGCTCCACCAGCGCCATCCTGCGCGCCGCCAACAACGTGATTGGTCCCAACCCCAAGCTCTACCCTAAAACTCTGTTCAGTGAGCTGGGCGAGGGCGAACCGGTGCGCGTGGTGGACTGTGATAACGAAGAACACGAAGCCCAGCGCACCGTGGCGCGCATTCAGTCGCTCAAGGAAACCTCGCAGCACAAAGAGCTGAAAAACTTTGCTGTTCTCTACCGCGCCAACCACCAGGCGCGGCTGTTTGAGCAGGCGCTGCGCAAGGCCGGCATTCCCTACAAAGTGTCGGGTGGCCAGAGCTTTTTTGACCGGGCCGAGATCAAGGATCTGTGTGCCTGGCTGCGCCTTTGGTCGAACAACGACGACGACCCGGCATTTCTGCGCGCCATCACCAGCCCCAAGCGCGGTGTGGGCCACACCACGTTGCAGGCACTCGGCGTGTTTGCTGGCAAATACAAGCTCAGCCTGTTCGAAGCCCTGTTTTCACCGTCATTGGGCAGCGCCTTGCCTGCCAAAGCGGTGGGCAGCCTGCACGAATTTGGCCGCTTCGTGAACGATCTGGAATATCGCGCCCGCCACACCCGTGGCGCGC
>JAYUXO010000415.1:0-17389 GCA_043753505.1 Comamonadaceae bacterium | reverse complement strand
ATCACCCGATCTTCCACGGCCCGATCTTTCGCATCCGCATTTTTCCTTTCGCTACGCCGCTTCGTCTGGCCTCTGGCAGTGCTGCTGTCGTTCCTGGCGGCAAGCCCTGCCCAATCCCAAACCGGCTATACCCAAGCCCGCTACCCGGTGGTGCTGGTGCATGGTCTGTTTGGCTTTGATTCGTTTCTCGGGCTGGATTATTTTTACGGCATTCCGGACGGTCTGCGTCAGGGCGGTGCCAAGGTGTACGTGGCCCAGGTGTCTGCCGCCAACAGCACCGAGGTGCGGGGCGAGCAATTGCTGGCGCAGGTTCGCAACATACTGGCCTTGACCGGCGCGTCCAAAGTGAACCTGATCGGCCATTCGCACGGCGGACCCACCATTCGCTATGTGGCCGGTGTGGCACCGCAACTCGTGGCCTCTGCAACGTCGATCGGTGGGGTTAACAAAGGCTCGGCCGTGGCCGATGTGCTGCGCGGCACAGTGGCACCGGGCTCTTTACCAGAAGTTGTGGTGAACAATGTCGCCAAAGCGTTCGTGGCCTTGATCAACTTGGGTTCGGGCGGCACCAGCCTGCCGCAAATGCCCACTGCCGCGCTCGATTCGCTGTCTACCGCCGGTTCTGCAAAATTCAACACCCGCTTTCCGCAAGCCTTACCCAGCGGTTGTGGCAGCGGGGCCGAGTTGGTCAATGGCGTGCGCTATTACTCCTGGACCGGCACACAGCCAGTGACCAACCTGTTTGATATCAGCGACGGCTCGTTGGGCATCTTGAGCCTGGTGTTTGGCCAGGCCAACGACGGCCTGGTGTCCGCGTGCTCGTCGCGCCTGGGCAAACACCTGGGTGACTACCGCCAAAACCATCTGGATGAAGTCAACCAGGTGCTGGGACTGCGCGACTGGTTCTCACCCGACCCGGTGACCTTGTACCGTCAGCACGCCAACCGGCTGAAGGTGGCTGGTTTGTGAGATTTTTCTCCATCAGGATTCAACGCGTCAGTAGATAGAGAACGCAAAGAACGCAAAGAACGCAAAGATTTCGCAAAGAACGCAAAGGTGCAGCCAATGCAGGACTTTGATTTTTTGCGACTTTTGCGTAACCTTAGCCCTCTTTGCGTACAAAAACGACGCTTATGCGCAAGCATCTAAGCTCAACAACTCGCAAAACTCTGATGGACCTATCATGAATTCAGGCGTGGTGCGAGTGGCAATTTTTGGCGCGGCGGCCATTGCGTTGATGGTTTTCTGGCTGCGCACCAGCGGTAACGCGCCCACCAAGCCCCCGGCCCCAGAGCAGGCGCTTGCCCAGACTTCTGCCGCAACCGCCAGGGCATCAGCTCTGGCGGCGAGTGTGGCGGGCACCACCAGCACAGCGTCCACCACCACCGAGACCGACACGCTGCTCAGCGCCGACCTGCGCCACACCCTGGAGTTGATGCTGCTGGAAGCGTCCATCCCCGGTAATGACGACTTGCAAAACCCTGCTGCCTTCAAGCAACGCCTACTGGCCCGCGTACCCCACCACTTTCCCCCTAGCCAAGTCGCGCGCGCCACGGCGCTGATCACGCGCTATGTGGACTACCGTGTAGCGCTGGGCGCTTTGAAGCCACCCGCCAATCCGAATGACCCGGACGCCTTGCGCACGGCGCTGCAGGCCCGCTTGCAACTGCGCGAACGCCACTTCACCCCAGCGGAATACGAAGCTTTGTTTGCCAGAGACGAGGCCCTGGACCGCTACACCCAGACCCAGTTGGAAATTCAACGCCAGACGGGCCTGACACCCGCGCAGCGCCAGGCTGCACAGCAAGACGCCGAGCGTCTTTTCAGCCCGCAGGAGCGTGCTGAGCGCGCCGAGTCGCAGCGGCACCTGGCCGTAGGCGCACAAACCGCAGCCATGGACGCGCAAGGCACGAGCGAGCGGGACCGCTATACCCAGCGCGCCACCGCCTATGGCCCGGATGCCGCGCTGCGTCTGGGCCAGCTCGATAGCCAGGAACGCGACTGGCAGGCCCGCTTGAGCGAATATGCCGCCGCACGCGATGCCAACGCCGGGGATGCCACTTTGCTGCAGTTGCGCCAGCGCTTGTTCAATGAACAGGAAACCTTACGGGTGGAAGGCGCATTGGCTGCACGGGCCGCATCAAAGTAACGCGTGCTGAGGCTTGCTGGCGCAGGTTTGTTGCGTACAACGGTTTTATGTCGCCCAAAATTGATATAAAACTCAGGCGTGTGCGCTCTAAAGTGCAGGGCACCTCAACGCTCCACACTGCAAGGCTTATATGAACGCTCCGGTCGAACAAACCCTCGTCGCCGCCACCGCCTGGGACAACCCCATGGGCACCGACGGCTTCGAATTCATCGAATACGCCGCGCCCGACCCGGCGGCCATGGGTGCCTTGTTCGAGCGCATGGGTTTTGCGGCCATTGCCCGGCACCGGCACAAAAACGTGTTGCTCTACCGCCAGGGCGGCATCAACTTCATCATCAATGCCGAGCCCGACAGCTTTGCCCAGCGCTTTGCCCGTCTGCACGGCCCCAGCATCTGCGCCATCGCCTTTCGCGTGCAGGACGCCCGCGCCGCGTATGCCCGTGCCCAGTCGCTCGGTGCCTGGGGCTACGCCGGCACCGCGGGTCCCGGCGAGCTGAACATTCCAGCCATCAAAGGCATTGGCGACAGCGTGATTTACCTGGTGGACAAGTGGCGCGGCAAAAACGGTGCGCAGGAGGGCGATATTGGCAACATCGGTTTTTTTGACGTGGACTTCGAACCGTTGGCTCCGCAGTCTGGCGCGTCGCTAAACCCCGTAGGCCACGGCCTGACCTACATCGACCATTTGACGCACAACGTACACCGCGGTCGCATGAACGAGTGGGCTGATTTTTATGAGCGTCTGTTCAACTTCCGCGAGATCCGCTACTTTGATATTGAAGGCCAGGTCACCGGTGTGAAAAGCAAAGCCATGACCAGTCCCTGCGGAAAAATCCGCATTCCCATTAATGAAGAAGGCAATGAAAAGGCAGGGCAGATTCAGGAGTACCTGGACAAGTACCACGGTGAAGGCATCCAGCACATCGCCATGGGTGCCACGCACCTGCCCGACACGGTGGACGCACTGCGCAAAAGCGGCATCAAGCTGCTGGACACCATCGACACCTACTACGAGCTGATCGACAAGCGCATACCGGGGCACGGCGAAGACGTGGCCCAACTCAAGCAACGCAAAATCCTTGTCGATGGCAAAAAAGGTGCGCTGCTGCTGCAAATTTTCAGCGAAAACCAGCTCGGGCCGATCTTTTTCGAGTTCATCCAGCGCAAGGGAGATGACGGGTTTGGGGAGGGGAATTTCAAAGCGCTTTTTGAGAGCATTGAACTGGACCAAATACGCCGAGGCGTCTTGCTCGCGTGACCTTCGAGAAAAGCCCCATGCCGTCGTTGTGGCTGCCTGCCGTAGCGCTGCTAATGTCTGCGCAACCACGCCCAGGCCTGGGGCTTTTTCGAAGGTCTGGGAATGGTTGAGTTCACTGAAAGTCAATTCGCATGACCCTCCAACCCGCCACCTACGGTGCCAGCACCCGCCCCCCGCGCGGCGATTACAGCCGCTGCGCGCCGGATTACACCTGCCCGCAGAACCACGCTGCCTACACCGCCGAAGACCACGACACCTACCGCCGCCTGTACGAGCGCCAGGTGGCGTTGTTGCCGGGTTTGGCTTGCGATGCGTTCATCGACGCGCTGCCCAGCCTCGGGGCGAAAGACCACATTCCGCGCTTTGAAGAAATCAACAAACGCCTTTACGCCGCCACAAAATGGGAAATCGTTGCCGTGCCAGGCCTTATTCCTGAGGTGCCTTTTTTCACCTTGCTGGCCAACCGCAAATTCCCGGTGACCGACTGGATTCGCACGCCAGCGGAGTTTGACTACATCGTTGAGCCCGACGTCTTTCACGACCTCTTTGGCCATGTTCCGCTGCTGTTCAACCCGGTATTTGCCGACTACGTTCAGCGCTACGGCAAGGGAGGCCTGAAGGCTGACAGCCTGGGGGCCTGCGAGCAACTGAGCCGCCTGTATTGGTACACGATTGAGTTCGGTTTGCTGGCTCAGCAGGATGGCAAGTCCATGAATGCAGACCCGCAAGCGGGCCTGCGGGCCTACGGCGCTGGCATTTTGAGCTCCAGCGGCGAGTTGCAACACGCCGTGCAAAGCCCGCAGCCCCTGCGCCTGCCGCTGCAGCTGGAGCGCACCATGCGCACCCGTTACAAGATCGACACCTACCAGCAAACCTATTTCGTGATTGACAGCTTCGAGCAATTGTTCGAGATGACGGCACCGGACTTTGCGCCGGTGTACGAGCGGGTCAGGGGCTTGCCGGAGATTGCGGCAAATGGTGAAGTGGTTTTGATTTGATGCTATTCATTTAATAGCTGTTTGAGCAGTATTCATAGGGGTTGGTGGCCAATTTGGAACATGAATCCGGTTTGCCTTGCGCTGCACCTACAATCCGCCCCCGCCCTGCGTTGCTGCACGCACGGCGGGTTTTTATTCACCGCAGCCATGTAGAGGACCACCATGTACAAAAACCTCGTAGCCGCTTTCGTGGCCGCCTGTTTTTTATCGCCCGGCTTTTCTCAGCCCTCCTTGCCCAAGGAGCCGTCAAAAGAGCCGCTGAAAATCGGCTTCGTTTACGTTGGCCCGCTGACCGAAGCCGGTTGGGTGCGCCAGCACGAGGAAGGCCGCAAAGCGGTTGAATCGGCCTTGCCCGGCCAGGTTAAAACCACCTATGTCGAGAACGTGCCCGAGGGCGCGGACGCCGAGCGTGTGATCCGAGACCTGGCCGCAACCGGTCACAAGCTCATCTTCACGCCCAGCTTTGGCTACATGGAGCCCACGCTGAAGGTGGCGCGTGATTTCCCGCACGTGAAGTTCGAGTCCATTACCGGCTACAAAACCGCGCCCAACGTGGCCACGGCCAACGCCCGCTACTACGAAGGCCGTTACCTGGCTGGCATTGCGGCTGGGCGCATGACCCGGACCGACGTGGCGGGTTACGTGGCTGGTTTCCCCATTCCCGAGGTACTGCAAGGCATCAACGCGTTCACGTTAGGCCTGCGCTCGGTCAACCCAAAAGCCCAGGTGAAGCTGGTGTGGCTCAACGCCTGGTTCGACCCGCCGCGCGAGCGCGAAGCGGCCATGACGCTGTTCAACCAGCGGGTGGACGTGATCGCTTTTCACACCGGTTCCACCGCCGTGATGGCGGCTGCGCAAGAGCGCGGAAAAATGGCGGTGGCCTACCACTCCGACATGCGCAAAGCCGGGCCTGACGCACAAATCATCGCGGTCACCCACCATTGGGGCGCTTACTACACCCAGCGCGCGCAGGCCGCCATCCGGGGCGAATGGAAAACGGGTTCGGTGTGGGGCGGCGTGCGCGAAGGTATGGTCAGCGTGGGCCACTTCGGCGCGACCGTGCCACAGGCCGTGCAGGACGACGTGCTGGCGCGCCAGCGCGAGATTGCCAGCGGCAAGCTCAAGCCGTTTACCGGGCCGATGCAAGACAACGAAGGCAAAACCGTTTTGGCGGCGGGCCAGGTGATGGGCGACGACGAGATTTTGAAGATGAATTTTCTGGTGGAAGGTGTGGTGGGCAAGCGGTAGCCCGGGCATCCGGGAATCCGGACGCAGAGCTCGCAGAAGTTGCGCAGAAATCGCAGGAGAACAGCCAGAAATTTTTGGTTTTTTCTGCGGCTTCTGCGTTACCTATGGGCGCTCTGCGTCCTGGGTGTCTGTATTCAGTGCGTACAGGGGCCACACCCCATCGGGAGAATGTTGGCGACATAGGCGCGAATTGCGATGCAGCAGCGTTTCGTGAACGCAACAGCGCTGTGGTGTTGTGCACGAAAAACGTCCATCCAAGGAGCCTACAACATGAGTACCCCATTCGGGCAGGGTGTCGGCCGTGAAGGGGGCGTAGCTGCTGGGGTTTTCGATGACCAGCGGGCGCTCCAGCACGTCTTGTACGGTGCGGATGCGTTGCACCACGTGGGCCAGCGTCTCCTCGTTCAAAGGCAGGGGGGGCAAGTCGTGTGTGGTCTGGCCCGCCACGCCGGTCCAGCACAGGTGGTCAGACACCCAGGCGGCGTGGGTCTCGCGGGCCAGGTGTTTCAGTTGCGCCAGATAGTCCCTATTCAACGGGTCGCAGCTACCAATGGACAATGAAGCCCCATGCAAAACCACCGGGTAGGTGCTGGCGCTGATGCCCAACACAGTGGCCGTAACGGGCGGCGTGGTGGTCAAAGCCCAGGCGGGCAGGTCGGGCGACTGCTGGCCGTTGGCCTGATAGAACAGGGGCGCGCCGCTCCGCAGGCAGGGGTTGGTGGCCGCGTGGGCAATTTCACTGTTACCTGCCAGTTTTGCAATCTGGGCCTGCACGTCGACAAACCGGTTGTAGCGGGTCAACGCGCCCCATTTGGCAAAGCGGCTGCCTTTGACAGGCTGGAACTGCGGCAACACCGAGTCCGAGCCTGGCGACGACTTGAACAAGCCACCCACTGAAGCGGCCACCAGACCGCCTTCGCCCTGGTCGCAAATGGCGTTGGCCGCGGCCACCACATCGGCGCGGGTGGCAATGGCGTGAATGTCGGGGTAAGTGGTTTCAAAGGTGCCGAAGTTGACCTGCTTGTTGTTGGGCTGAAATTGTGGGTCGCTGCCCGCAGGCACGCCGCCGTAGGCACGCAGGTCGCGCGCTAGCAACAGCAACAGCAGTGTGGCGTGGTACAGGTCGGCAATCGAAGGGTAGATGACTTGGGAGTTGATGCCCACAAAGCCTTGCGCAGCAGGCTTTTCAATGGCCACCAGCGCATCCATTACGCCGGGCAGGTTGCCAATGGTCGCCAGCAGGGGCTGGCCGGGTGTGGGCTCCAGGTGGGACACGGTGATCTGCTGACCGGGCGCAATGTTCAACTGAGGAATGCTGGGCGCGACGCCGAATGAGTAGCAGATGTTGGATGCCTGTTGCAGGTGCAGCATTTCCTGCACCGCCACCGAAAGAATTTCCTGCTGTGCATCGTGCAACGGAAAGCTGTTGCCGCCATCGGTGGTGTAGGCCAGCGCGGCATTGGTGAACGACTACACCGCCGTCAAATACAGCGGGATGGTGACGAACTCCACCTCGACCAGGGCCTGCAAGTGCGCTTTGAGCAGCGCGGCGTCGGACGGGCTGAAGAGTTTGGCGGCGGTGTTCAGCTGAACCGTGAGTTATGCGCTGGCTTGTGCGCTGGCTTGTGCGTTAAGTTGCGCGCTGAGTTGTGCGTCAAGTTGTCCGGGTTGTTGGCTGTTCGAGGCTGAAATATTTTGATCTTGCATTGGGCGGGCCTTCCTGTTTGTGCTGCGACAACGCCACCGCTTTGTCTATTATGTTGAGTCCTCGTTGCATTTCTGCTGCAAAAAAAGGAGATTGAATGAGGGATTTCCAGGCTAAAAATATGAGTCAACAACAAGCGTTTCGCGCAGCCATCCTGCGTTTTACAGACGACGGCACCGCCCAGCACGAGTCCGATGGGCTGCTGGTAACAGGGCCCGATTCCGCAGGGCGGCACGTGGTGCAGGCCGTGGGCGACTACCGCACATTGATCGGCCGGTTCGCCAACTTGCCAGTGCAGCATTTGCCGGGTCACCTGATTGCACCGGGGTTTGTGGACATGCACATCCACTATCCGCAGACCGACGTGATCGGCTCGCCTGCGGAGGGTCTGCTGCCCTGGCTGGAAAACTACACCTTTCCGCAGGAGGCCCGGTTTGCCGATGAGGCCCATGCGCGCGAAGTGGCGGTTTTTTTTCTGGATGAGTTGCACCGCAACGGTGTCACCACGGCACTGGTGTTTGGCACCTCGCACCCGCAGTCGGTCAACGCTTTCATGCAGGAAGCGCAAGGCCGGGGCCTGCGCATGGTGGCAGGCAAGTCGCTGCAAGACCGGCACAGCCCTGATGGCGTGCGCGACCAGACCGAACAATCGCTGATCGACACCGAAGCCCTGATCCAGCGTTGGCACGGCACAGACCGCCTCGATCGCCTGGACCGGCTCGGTTATGCCATCACCCCGCGCTTTGCACCCAGCTGCTCCGACGCTCAAATGCACGGCGCGGGCGAGCTGGCGCGGCGTTACCCCGATGTGTGGATTCAGTCACACGTAGCTGAAAACAAAGACGAAATCGCCTGGGCACGACAGCTCTACCCCCACACGCGAAGTTACCTGCAGGTGTATGCAGACTTCGGTTTGCTGCGTCCGCGCGCGGTGTATGCGCATTGCATTCATATTGACGATGACGACCGCGCCTTACTGCGTGATACAGGCACGGCAGCTGCCGTTTGCCCCACCAGCAACCTGTTTTTAGGGAGTGGTTTTTTTGACTTTGCAGCTGCGCAGCGCAGCAATTTTGCGCACGGTCTGGCCAGCGATGTGGGCGGTGGCACCAGCTTTTCCCCGTTTCACACCATGCGCGCTGCCTATTACGCAGGCCGCGAAGGCCAAACCACTTTGGGTATGTCGTTAAAAGCCGAAAAACTCTGGTGGCTGCACACCGCAGGTGCTGCCGCTGCGCTGGGCTTGAAAGGGGTGGTGGGCAACCTGCAAGTGGGCTGCGAGGCCGATTTTGTGGTGCTGAACCCGCAGGCCACACCCCTGTTGGCCCGAAAAACCGCGCAAGCCCGCAACCTTGACGAGTTGCTGTTTGCCCTGATCGTGCTGGCTGATGACCGGGCGGTGGCGCAGACCCGAATCGCTGGGCGTCCGTATTGATGGCGCCGGTGGCACTTGTGTCACTTATGTGCCAAATCGGCCATCAGCCCTTATAGATATTGCTCAAGCAGCTACGAAAAATATAGCAAATCAATCCAGCGTTTAAAGAACTTTTTTGGCACGCAGAAAGCGCACCACACCGCAGGGGCCTTCTTTGGCCATCAACTCTTCCCGTGTTTTCGCAGGCAACAGTTTGTCTTGTACCGTGCTGGCAGCCTGGTCACCCGAGGTCTGACGCAGGTAACCCATGGTTTGCTCAAACTTCACCATCTCGTTTTGGCAGGTGGCTTCGGTCAAAGCCGCCTGGGTGGTGGAGGCGCTGGCGCTGGTTGCCAAACCTGCTGCGCAAACGACAGCGGCCACCAGAATGGGGCGCAGAGAAAAAGCTAAAACAAAGGTCATGAAAAACTCCCGGTTGAAGGTGTGTGCATCGTGGCTGGAAGATATTTCAGATCGGTGATAACCCTGTAGTGCTTATGAATGAACTTATGCCGACTGTGCATTGATTCACGTGTGTTACTCACGAAACCCGCACGAATCTCAGGTTGCTACCGCCCACGTCAGACGAATAACGCTTGCCTACAATGCGCACCAGGAGCACCCATGACCATCAAAAGCGACAAATGGATACGCCGCATGGCGCAAGAACACGGCCTGATCGAGCCGTTTGAGCCCGGCCAGATCCGCGATGTGGACGGTAAACGTGTCATCAGCTACGGCACCTCCAGCTACGGTTACGACATTCGCTGCGCACCCGAATTCAAAGTGTTTACCAACATCCACAGCACGGTGGTGGATCCGAAAAATTTTGACGAAAAAAGCTTTGTCGACTTTCATGGCGACAGCTGCATCATTCCGCCGAACAGTTTCGCACTGGCCCGCACGGTCGAATACTTTCGCATTCCGCGCAATGTGCTGACGATTTGCCTGGGCAAAAGCACGTATGCGCGCTGCGGCATCATCGTGAATGTCACACCGTTTGAGCCCGAATGGGAAGGCTTTGTGACGCTGGAGTTTTCCAACACCACGCCGCTGCCAGCCAAAATTTATGCTGGCGAAGGCTGCGCTCAGGTAGTGTTTTTCGAGAGCGATGAGGTGTGTGAAACCAGCTACAAAGACCGTGGCGGCAAATATCAGGGTCAGCGGGGCGTGACCTTGCCAAAGGCCTGAGCTTTTTCTAGAAAAGATTCCATGACTGAAGACTTGCGCTGCTGTGGCACCGGCACATGCCTGATCAATGAAGATGGCTTTTGCTGGTGTGGGCAGAAATGGGACGGGGAAAAAATGTGTTTTCCGGTTCAGAAAAAACCGGAAGCACACGACGCAAATTCACCCGCCATGCAGGACGAGCCATGAATTGCAAACGGCTCACCTGGCTATTGGTCGCTTGCGGACTTCTGCAGGCCTGTACCACCATGACCCCCAACGAATGCCGCACCGCCGATTGGGGCGCGACGGGGTTGCGCGATGGGTTGGCGGGGGAAAGTCGAGGTCAACTGGATGCGCGTGTGAAAGACTGCGCCGAGGCCGGCGTACAGGTGGGCACCGTGCAATACCTGCAAGGCCGCGACCAGGGCTTGCAAAGCTACTGCCAACTACCTAACGCTGCGCGTTTTGGTCTGGACGGCAAAACCTACCGCGGCGTGTGCTCCGCGCCAATAGACGCCGAATTTCGCCGCCGCCACGCCCTGGGCAAAGCCGTGTACGACGCGCGCGCCGAACTGCGCAACCAGGAAAGCCGCCGCGATGCGCAGGAAAAAAGAGTCGACAAGGCGGCAACTGACGACGAGCGGCGCAAAGCCCGGGAGGTGCTGCGCGACATTGACCGCGACATTCGCCGCGCAGAAATCCGGCTGCGGGACGCCGATTGGGCGCTGGACACCTTGCGTTAGTGAAGTGTTGCGCGGCGTTGAGTGGGGCGCTCATAATTTATGCTTGCCTTTAAACAACCTACACACCTCAACACTGCATCTGATGCGTTATTTCTGCAGCGTTTGACTTCGTCGTGCTGGCTCAACCGTGCACGTTTGGCCTCAAAGACACACCATGCCAAAGTCGCCATCCTTCGCTCGCATTCGCGAGCAGGTACTTCAACTCACATCAGCGATTCCCTTCGGCCGCTTGTGCACGTATCAGTCGATGGGGGAATACCTGGACGTGGTGCCGCGACACGTTGCCTACATCCTAAGCCAGCTGGAGGACAACGAAAAAATGGTTTATCCGTGGCATCGGATTGTCGGGGTAGACCAAAGTCTAGGCACACTCAAGAGGAACCCTGACGGAAAGACGCAAGCCGACCTGCTTGGCGAAGAAGAAGTTCTGGTGAGTAAAAATCGAGTCGAGTCAGCTTTCGACCGAATCTTCATCGCGGCAGAACAGTTACCAAGCGGGCTATCCAGGCAAGCGAGGCCACCGGACGCTCCAGTTTCCAAGCAAAGCCGATCGCGACCACGCGGCAATCGGTGAAACACGGGTGGTCATCTGTCGTAGCAGCCATCACACCCCCAACGCCTCCTCCCCCATCGCCTCCACCTGCTCCTGCAACATCAGCACCTGCTCCTTCCAGTAGTCGCTGCTGCCAAACCACGGAAAGGCGGCGGGGAAGGCGGGGTCGGCCCAGCGGCGGGCAAGCCAGGCGCTGTAGTGGATCAGGCGCAAGGTGCGCAGGGGTTCGATCAGGGCCAGCTCGCGGCGGTCAAAGTTGCGCACTTGTTCGTAGCCGTCCAGCAGCGCACTGAGCTGTCCGGTGCGCTCGGCGCGGTCGCCGCTGAGCAGCATCCACAGGTCTTGCACGGCAGGGCCGGTGCGGGCATCGTCCAGATCCACAAAATGCGGGCCGGGGTTGGGTTGGTCAGCGGGGGTCCACAAAATGTTGCCGGGGTGGCAGTCGCCGTGCAGGCGGATCATCTTCACGGAGCCACCACTCGTGTTCAGTGGCGTTTTCAAGCCTTGTAGGCCATCAGACCATGTAGAACCTGCTGAGGCAGCTATTGATTCAATAGCACTTTCATACGCTGCCTGCCAGTCAGACTGCACGTCCAGCGGAATCATGTCGTGCGCCAGCAGCCAGTCGTGCGGTTCCACGGCAAAGCTGGCCACATCCAGCGCCGGGCGGTGCGCAAACGGCTGCGCTGCGCCCACGGTGTGCAGGCGTGCCAACAGTCGGCCAATCCACTCCAGCACCTCAAAATCGTCCAGCTCGGGCGCGCGACCACCGCGTTTGGGGCTGACGCTGAAGGCGAAACCATCGAAGTGGTGCAAGGTGCCGTCACCGTGCTCGCCCGGCAAAACCAGCGGACCCACCATGGGCACTTCAGCCGCCATCAGCTGCGCGGCAAACGCGTGCTCTTCCAGAATTTGCGCATCGCTCCAGCGCGCTGGCCGGTAGAACTTGGCCACCACGCTGGCCAGGCCCAGATGAGGCTCTTCCAGCTGCACTTGGTACACCCGGTTTTCGTAAGAGCTCAGCGCCATCAGGCGGCCATCTCCGTGCAGGCCCACGCTGGACAGCGCGTCCAGAACGCGGTCGGGGGTGAGTTGGCTGTAAGGGTGCATGGCGCATTGTGCGGGGCACCGCACAAAACGAAAGCCCCCAAAGGGTTCGCCATTAAGTATTTCCCGCGATGAGCGGTTTGGCGCACCGTCCTAACATCATGGTTTGTCATCTTTCTCACAGGATTGCTCATGAAACCCTTGTTCGCACTCGCGGCCATCGCGGCCACTGTTTCCTTGCTGTCTGCACCCGTGCAGGCCCAAGCTTTCCCGGGTAGCAAGCCCGTGTCATTTGTGGTGCCCTTTGCTGCTGGTGGCCCTACCGACCGCGTGGCGCGCGATTTGGCGGAAGCCATGCGCAAGCAGATGCCCGGCAGCAACTTTGTGGTGGAAAACGCGGCTGGTGCTGGCGGCACGATTGGTGCTAACAAGGTCGCCAAGGCCGCGCCTGACGGCCACACACTGCTACTGTTTCACATCGGCATGGCCGCAACGCCTGCCATGTACCGCAAGCTGACCTACAAGCCGCTGGAAGACTTTGAATACCTGGGCCTGGTCAACGAAGTGCCCATGACGCTGGTAGGCAAGCCGCAGTTGCCCGCCAACACCTACCGTGATTTTGAAAACTACATTCGCGCCAACGCGGGCAAGCTGAACCTGGCGCACGCCGGCCTGGGCTCCGCCTCGCACCTGTGTGGTTTGCTGTGGCAAGCCGCGCTCAAGGGTGGCGAAGCCATGACGACCATCCCGTTTGGCGGCACAGCGCCGGCCATGAATGCGCTGATTGGTGGTCAGGTCGACGTGATGTGCGACCAGACCACCAACACCGTGCAGCAAATCGAAGGCGGTCGCATCAAGGCCTTTGCCGTGACGACGGCCAAACCATTGACAAACAACAAAGTACTCAAGGACTACCCTTCCTTGCAGGAGATGGGCTTGAAGGGCTTTAACCTGACCATCTGGCACGGTCTGTACGCCCCCAAGGGCACGCCACCGGCTGTCACCACCGCGTTGAATACAGCTTTGAAAGCCGCCTTGAAAGACCCTGAGTTCATCAAGAAGCAGGAAGGCCTGGGTGCCATTGTGGTGACCGACAACCGTGTCGAGCCGGCCAACCACAAAGCTTTCGTGGCCGCTGAAATCACCAAGATCAAAACGGCTGTGGACGCCGCCAAACAGTACGCCGACTGATTGGGTTTTTGCGATTGAAAAAGCCGCCTTCGGGCGGCTTTTTGTTGTGCTGATGCACGCTGTACCCCGCACGCCAAGCCGAAGGCTTTGGCCCCAGGTGCGGGAGCCAGCAGTGTCTGCGGTGAGAGGGCGCAAAACCTTTCTGCTGGGGGTAAACACCCAATGCCGAATTGGTAACGCTCGTTACGATCAGGCCATGTCTGAACATGAAACGCTGTTGGCTCTGTACCGCTGCATGGTGCGCATCCGGGCGTTTGAAAACGCGGCGGAAGCGGCCAGCCAGGGCGGGGTGAGCGCTTATGGCGAAGCAGCCGACGGCACGGCGGCGGTGCGCGGCCCGCTGCATTTGTCCACCGGCCAGGAGGCCGTGCCAGCCGGGGTGTGTGCCCATTTGACGGCACAAGACTATTTAACGTCCACCCACCGTGGCCACGGCCACACCTTGGCCAAGGGGGCGGACATGAACCGCATGATGGCCGAGCTGTTTGGCAAGGCGACCGGGTTTAACGGTGGCAAGGGCGGTTCCATGCACATTGCCGATTTTTCGGTGGGCATGCTGGGGGCCAATGGTGTAGTGGCGGCGGGACTGCCGATTGCGGTGGGAGCGGCGCATGCGCAGAAGCTGCTGGGCTCCACTGGCCCAGACGCTCACATCACCGTGTGCTTTTTTGGCGATGGTGCGATCAACCGGGGGCCGTTTTTAGAGGCGTTGAACTGGGCTCAGGTGTACCAACTGCCGGTGCTGTTCGTGTGTGAAGACAACCGCTGGAGCGCCACCACCGAAAGCGGGGCGACGACGGCGGGCGAGGGCGCGTCGGCACGGGCTGGCAGCCTGGGCATTGCGGCCACACAGGTCGATGGCAACGATGTACTGGCGGTGCATGCGGCGGCGGGCGAGCTGGTCGCGCAGGTGCGCGCCGGTGGCGGGCCGCGGCTGCTGCATGCGATGACGTATCGCGTGAAAGGCCATGTGTCGGTAGACCCGGCGGGCTACCGCGACCCGGCGCAACTGGCAGCAGCGTTGCTGACCGATCCCATCTTGCGTTGTCAAGCGCGCGTTCAAGAACATTTTGAGGCTCTAGGCCTTGTAAATACTACTCAAGCAGCTATCGAAAAAGAAGCAGAGCAAGAAGTGCAGGCAGCTTTGGATGCGGCTGAAGCAGCGCCTTGGCCAGATGCTGCACAGGCGTTTGTGGATGTGCAGACGACTGGGGAGGGCATGTGGTTTTGAGCGCCGACCTCAGCTACGCACAAGCGGCCGCCTTGGCCGTGCGGTACGAAATGCAGGCCGATTCGCGCGTCGTGGTCATCGGCGAAGACGTGGGCCGGGGCGGCATCTTCGGCCAGTACGCTGGTTTGCAGCAGCGTTTTGGAGCCCAGCGGGTGATTGACACACCCATTTCTGAAGCGGCCATCATGGGTGCGGGTGTGGGCATGGCGCTGGCCGGTTTGCGCCCGGTGGTGGAAATGCGGGTGGTGGACTTTGCGCTGTGCGGAATGGACGAGGTGGTCAACCAGGCTGCTAAAAACCGTTTCATGTTTGGTGGCCAGGGACGCGTGCCCATGGTCATGCGCATGCCGATTGGCATCTGGGATTCGTCAGCCGCACAGCATTCGCAGTCGCTCGAGGCGTGGTTCGCCCACCTGCCCGGTGTGGTGGTGGCATGCCCCGGCACGCCGCAAGACAACTACAGCCTGCTGCGTGCAGCGCTGCAATGCGGCGACCCTGTCATCTATATGGAACACAAGACGCTGTGGCAGCAGCGCGGTGCGGTAGATGAGTCGGTGCAGGTGCCGCTGGGCCACGCGGCGCATCTGCGCAGTGGCAACCATCTCACGATGGTCAGCTGGAGCCGCCAGGTGCAGGTGTGCGCGCAGGCTTGCGACGAACTGGCCGCCCAAGGCATCAACGTTGACCTGCTCGACCTGCGCACCCTGTGGCCGTGGGATCGGGCCGCGGTGCTGGCGTCATGCGCGCGCACCGGCCATTTGCTGGTGGCGCATGAAGCGGTGCAAGTGGCCGGCTTCGGCGCCGAAATAGCGGCCACCGCCGCCCAGGAAACCGGCTGCCGCATCCGCCGCCTGGGCGCGCCGCGCATTCCGGTGGGTTACGCGCCGGTGCTGGAGGCGCAGGCGCGGGTGGGTGCGCAGGCGGTGGTGGATGGCGCGCTAGCGTTGCTGGAAAGCGGGATCGGGAACCGGACGCAGAAGTCGCAGAGATAGCGCAAAAACCGCAGAAAAGCTATCCATGTCTATTGATTCCTTCTGCGTAACTTCCGCGACTTCTGCGTCTTGCCCTCGGCTTCAAAGATGAAAAACGGCAAACTCGAAGAAGCCCTGTCCGTACTGTCCATGGCGGCATTGGTGGTCATCACCTTGCTGAACGTGGTCACCCGTTACCTGACCGATCAATCGTTTGGCTGGACGGAAGAGATTTCTGTTTTTTTGATGGTCGTGATGGCTCTTTCCGGGGCCAGCGCGATTGCGCTGCGCGACAAGCACATTCGCATCGAGTTTTTCCTCAACCGCAAAGCGGCTGACGGTACCGAGGTGCCGCGCCGTAGACTCAAATTGCTGGGCTCGTTGACTACCAGCGCGGTGTTCATGCTGTTGGCGGCACTGTTTGTGCGCTGGGTGTGGGATCAGTACAAGTTTTCGGAGACCAGCATGGGTTTGGGCGTGCCGCTGTGGTGGTACGGGGCGGTGTTGCCGGTTCTTTGCGCGGCCATTTCCGTTCGCGCCTTCATGGCGTTTCTGCGCACCTTGCGCGGGCAAACCGATCACGTGAGAAATCAGGAATGATTGCCGCCTTCCTGCTGCTGTCTTTCATCGCGCTCATGCTGCTGGGCTTGCCGATCGCTGTGAGCCTGGCGCTCAGCGCCATCGTGTCCATCGTGATTGCCAACTGGGATGCGCAGTGGTTTGGCCTGCTCGCCGTGCCGCAAAATTTTTATTCGGCGGTCGCCAAGTACCCGCTGCTGGCGCTGCCGATGTTTGTGCTGGTCGGCTCAATTTTTGACCGCTCGGGCGTGGCCCAGCGCATGGTGACCTTTGCGATTGCCTGCGTGGGCCGTGGCCCCGGAATGCTGCCCACGGTGGCCATTCTGGTGGCCATGGTGCTGGGCGGTATCAGTGGCTCGGGGCCGGCCAACGCGGCAGCCGTGGGCGGGGTGATGATTGCCGCCATGTCACGCGCCGGTTACCCGGCACCGTTCTCGGCCACGGTGGTGGGCGCAGCGGCCGCCACCGACATCCTGATTCCACCCAGCATTGCGTTTGTGATCTACAGCGTGCTCATGCCCGGCGCTTCGGTGCCCGCACTGTTTGCGGCTGGCATGGTGCCAGGCATTCTGGCCGGGCTGGCGCTGATTGTTCCAGCCATCTGGCTGTCGCGCCGCAACAACCTGGGTCAGGCCGAGCGGGAGCTGCCGCGCCCACCATTTTGGGCCTCGCTACGAGCGGCTTCCTGGGGGCTGGCTGCGCCATTTTTAATTTTGGGCGGCATGCGTCTGGGCTGGTTCACGCCCACCGAGGCAGCGGTGGCCGCTGTTGTTTACGGGCTGTTTGTGGGGCTGGTGGTTCACCGCAGCATCAGCTGGCGCGACCTGTATTCCATCTTCCGTGAGGCAGCCGAAATATCGGCTGTCATCACCATTATTCTGGCCAGCGCCGGTATCTTCAGCTACGCCATCAACACCCTGGGCGTTGCCGATCCGCTGGCCAGCTGGGTCAAGGCGGCGGGTCTGGGCAGCCTGGGCACCTTGGCGCTGGTGTTGCTGGCCTTGCTCATCATCAGCATGTTTATTGACGGTGTGTCGATCTTCCTGATTTTTGTGCCGCTGCTGTACCCGATTGCCATGGCCTTTCAGTGGGACCTCGTATGGCTGGGCGTGCTGCTCACGCTGGTGGTGGC
>JAYUXO010000414.1:0-17462 GCA_043753505.1 Comamonadaceae bacterium | reverse complement strand
GCTAGCTGTGAAAGCCGAACTGCAGCCGATGCGCAGCTTCATACTTACCTGAACCAGATGGCAGCGCAGGCACGGCAGTTGTTTGAAGAGGCGCTGGACAGGCTGACAACACATAACGTGTGAATATCAATTGAAGTCAATCGCTGTGCGCGTTTCGCTCAGATCATGGCGGATTTAATCATTTGAACTTCCTCAAGTACCTTGAAAAAACCCAACCCCGAACATGCACAGAGCCATCGGAACTCGACCAGCTAATCAGCGTGAAGTCTTTTCCCTTCCGAACAACACGAACAGCCTGACCGAATTTAAGCGCGGCAACTACATGAGCATTCGAGCGGGGGCCTTCACGCACTTTCAGTTGTTCAGCGGTAACAAAACGGTACTCAGACAGCAGCGCCAACTCACCAACTGCGTCAGCTGCGCGGATTTGTACGGCCTTGGATGATTCTTGTGGGCTTTCGCTCAATTTCTTCTTGATGTAGTGATCAGCTACTGGTGTCATGCACATTACGAAAAACATGACGAAGAGTACGAACAACACACTTTGAGTAACAGGCTGCCCAGCGTCTTGAATGGCATTCACAAGCACCAGTAGCTTGTTGCTATCGCCCGCATTGCGGACTGCCTCTTGGATGCTATCCAATGCCGCTCGCGCGTCGCCTTCAAACTCTCCTTCCGCTTGCTCGTACTGAGCAAGCACTTCCGCAGCGGCACCTGTGCCCAGTATGCGCTGGACAGCACCCAAAGCAGCAGGGCCTAAGTAACTCTCCATGTTGCTAAAAGCCGAAAGTCGCCCTCTCCAAAGATCCGTCTGGCGTAACGCGTCTACAGCGTGACTAGATAAGTGCTTAGTCACATCTAGCGCAGCGTTAGTCACCCCACTGTTGCTCAACAGATCAAATTGCAGCCTGTCGATCCAAGCGGGGCGACTTGCCCCCTCCAATGCCTTGACTATCGTCGCAACGTGTGCTTTTTGCTTTGCTTTTGATTGAAGTGAGTACTGTTCCGCAATCGAATTTCGGTGAAGACCCAGCATCCGCTGCAACTGCTCGGTTTGCACAAAAGACAACCCATTACTTATCTCAAATTGGTCTGGCCTTAATGCTTTTGGTATTTGGTCAATCCAACTTGACTGATGAAGTGCTTTAGTTACTGCAAGCTCCCTTAACCCGGCTGCGCCATATATGTCAGCCAGCGTCTTCGCTGCCCAGTCTAGGCCTGTCATTTTGTGCATGTTTTTGTTTAACTTGTCAAGATAGGAGGGAGGTAGATTTGGCATATGAAAATGTTGGAACTGTGACCCGTACACACATTCTGCATAACAAGGGCTTTGAAATTCAGTAGCAAAGTAGCGTGCAAAGCTTAGATGTGACTTGCTTTTGAGTTCGCCTGCCAAAATGCTCCATTTATCTGCCGTTTTATTTCCCACAACAAGGTGCCCCGATGTCAACCCCTGTCACCACCATCCAAGCCGCCGACCTGATTGAAACCATTGCCGCCGCGCTGCAATACATCAGCTACTACCACCCGGCCGACTACATCGCCCACTTGGCCCGCGCCTACGAGCGTGAGCAAAGCCCCGCAGCCAAAGATGCGATTGCGCAGATTCTCACCAACAGCCGCATGAGCGCTACCGGCCACCGGCCGATTTGCCAGGACACCGGCATCGTGAACGTGTTCCTGAAAGTCGGCATGAACGTGCGTCTGGAAGGCTTTGCCACCAGCCTGGAAGACGCGGTAAACGAAGGCGTGCGCCGTGGCTATGCACAGGCCGACAACAAGCTGCGCGCCAGCATCGTGGCCGACCCGCAGTTCGCCCGCAAAAACACCGGCGACAACACACCGGCGGTGATCTACACCGAACTGGTGCCCGGCAACACGCTGGACATCACGGTGGCGGCCAAGGGTGGCGGCAGCGAAAACAAGAGCAAGTTCGTCATACTCAACCCCAGCGACAGCCTGGTTGACTGGGTGCTGAAAACCGTGCCCACCATGGGTGCGGGTTGGTGTCCACCGGGGATGTTGGGCATCGGCATTGGCGGCACGGCGGAAAAAGCCATGCTGCTTGCCAAGCAGAGCCTGATGGAAGACATTGACATGTATGAACTGCAAGCCAAGTCGTCATCGGGCGCGGAGCTTTCCAAAACCGAAGTACTGCGCCTGGAGCTGTACGAAAAGGTCAACGCTTTGGGCATTGGCGCACAGGGCCTGGGCGGTCTGACCACGGTGCTGGACATCAAAATCAACATGTACCCCACGCATGCCGCGGGCAAACCGGTGGCCATGATTCCCAACTGCGCCGCCACCCGCCACGCCCATGTGGTGATGGATGGCAGCGGCCCGGTGTACCTGGACCCCCCTTCGCTCAGCCTGTGGCCCGATGTGAACTGGACACCTGATTACGTGAAAAGCAAAAGCGTCGACATGAACACGCTATCCAAAGCGCAGGTGGCCAGCTGGAAGCCTGGCGACACGCTGCTGCTGTCCGGCAAGATGCTCACCGGCCGCGACGCGGCGCACAAACGCATTGCTGACATGTTGGCCAAGGGGGAAAAACTGCCTGTGGACTTCACCAACCGCGTGATCTATTACGTCGGCCCGGTCGACCCGGTGCGTGACGAAGTAGTCGGCCCCGCTGGCCCCACCACCGCTACCCGCATGGACAAATTCACCGAGATGATGCTTAGCGAAACCGGCCTGATCGCCATGATTGGCAAAGCCGAGCGCGGCCCCACCGGCATCGAAGCCATTGCCAAGCACAAAAGCGCGTACTTGATGGCCGTGGGCGGCGCCGCCTACCTGGTCAGCAAAGCCATCAAGGCTGCGAAGGTAGTGGGCTTTGCCGACCTGGGCATGGAGGCGATTTATGAGTTTGACGTGGTGGACATGCCGGTGACGGTGGCGGTGGATGCAGCGGGCACCAGCGTGCACATCACCGGGCCCGCGCTGTGGCAGCGGCGAATTGCCGACATGGGCAATACGGGGGAGTTCAAGGGGATTGCGGTTTCGGCTGGGTAGGTGAAATTTACGTAACTTGTTGATTTTTAATAATTTCTACCAAAATTTATAGTTTTTAAAAACATTTGGTGTAAATTGAATAAAGTCAACAACTTATGCCATTTCAACGACACGACTTCGTTCCCTTTTCCACCGACGCCCAACGCCTGGCAGCCAACCTGGAGCAAACCTATTCCGCCTGGCTGGATGCATAGCGCCAACTCGCCACACTGCCCGCCAGCATGTATTGGGCTACCAAGGCTGACACGGACTACCTGACTTACAAAACCGACAGCAAAGATAACGGCCACAGCCTGGGCGCACGCAGCCCTGAAACCGAGGCCCGGTATTTGACTTACGCCGAAGAAAAAGCCGTGGCAATTGAACGTGCCGGCAAACTGAATGCCCAACTCGCGCAACGGGCATCGCTATTCAAATCCCGCACCTTGCGCTTGCCCGTGCTTGCCGACCAACCGGGTGCCATCTTGCGTGCACTTGACTTGGAGGATTTGTTGGGAAACGACGTGCTGCTAGTAGGTACCAACGCCTTTGTAGCCTATGAACTGGCCTGCGGCGTTCGGTTTCCCACGGGCAGCGAGGCCACGGAAGACTTTGACTTGGCATGGTGCCGTAACACCAAAGCCTCGCTGGCCAGCATGTCGGGCACACCGCTTGGCAAACCACGCAAAACCCTGCTTAAAGTGATTCGTGGCATCGACAAAACCTACCGTATCAACCCCCGCAAGCCCTACCAGGCCATCAACAGTGATCACTACGAAGTGAAACTGCTCGCTGCGCCCAGCACCCACCCCCTACCCAAAGAAGAAGCGTTTGACCCCATGGCTTCACTGGTTGAACAGGAGTGGCTGCTGCTGGGCCGCCCGATTAGCGTGGTAGTCGCCACAGCCAAAGGTCACGCCAGCCCGATGGTGGTGCCGGACCCACGCTGGATGGCGCTGCACAAGCTGTGGTTAGCTGACAAACCACAGCGTAACCCCTTGAAAAAAGACAAAGACCGCAGGCAAGGATTTGTGTTGCTTGATGCCGTGTGTTTTTTCCTTGAAACCTCGCACCCGATGAATGTTGACTTCGTCTTCAAACTGCCTGTTGAGTTGCGCCCTCTTTTTGACCGCTGGTGCGCGCAGTCCGGCTTTATCCCCACTTCATGACCGCATCCGCCGAGCGCCCTGTCGGTGTCTTCGACTCCGGCATCGGCGGCCTGAGCATTCTGCGGGCGCTGCGGGTCCAGCTGCCTCACGAGCACTTTGTGTACTTTGCCGACACTGGCCATGCGCCCTACGGCGAGCGCGGCGACGCGTATGTGCAGGCCCGCTCGCTCGCCATTGCGCAAGAGCTGGTCGAGCAGCACCACATCAAAGCCCTGGTGGTGGCCTGCAACACCGCCACGGCAGCTGCTATTGATTTGCTAAGGACCCAGTACCCCGATTTACCGATCGTGGGCGTGGAACCGGCGCTCAAGCCCGCCGCTGGTTTGAGCCGCACGGGCCGCATTGCCGTGTTGGCTACGCGAACCACCCTGGAAAGTCAGCGTTTCAAGGCCCTGCATGCCAGCCTGGTCAGCCAGGCACAGTTCATCTTGCAGCCTTGCGACGGTCTGGCGGAAGCCATCGAGCAAGATGACACTACAAAAATGATAGCTGCTTCAGCAGTATTTATAAGGGCTGCTGGCCAATTTGGCATAAAAACGGGCCAGATTGACACCCTGGTGCTGGGCTGCACCCACTACACGCTGGTGCACGAGCTTTGGGCCACGCATGTTGGGCGACAGGTGCGCATTGTGGAAACCGGCACGCCCACAGCACGCCAAACTTACAGGCTGCTAGCGGAAGTCAACCTGCTTGCACCATCTGACGCATCAGCGCGACTGGCGCTGTTAAGTACAGGGCCTGGCAGCCGTTTGCAAGCAGCTGCGCAGCGATGGCTGTAAAAGTCGTCTCAGTGCAGATGCCGCGGCCGCCGCCCACCGCCGTGTGAACCACCACCAGACGCGCCGCGCGGGGGCCGACCCAACTCCAGCGAATTGGCCAGCGCATCAAAGCGCAATGCAAACAGCTTGTCGATTTCGGTCACAACGCCGCCCAGCTCGGCCCCGTCAAAGTGGCGCTCCATCATGTTCACCACGTCCTGCACCAGCAGGTCGCGCTGCACCTGCATGATGGCGGCCGGCGTGGGGCCGACGAACAACATCACAAAATCATCTCGCGACTCGTCGCCTTCTTCTCCCTCTTCATCGTCTTCATCAAAGTCAGCGTCGTAAAACGTCACCTCAATCGGCGCACCCTGCAAGGCCAACTCGTTCAAACTCATGCACATCTCGTCCAGCGCCTGGCGGAAATCTTCGTCACCGGGGACCGTCCAGCACATGTGCAGCACATGGTCAGTCTTGTCCAGCTTGATGCCAGGCTCTTCCTCGTAAGAACTGGTCGCACCATCGGCCAGCGAGCGAGCTCCGGCGTACTTCCACAGCGGTTTGAGCGCGTCCTGCAACTGCTCAAACGTCACATCGTCGCGCAACGGCACATCGCCGTGAACATGGATTTCAAAAGGGGCGTTGTAGCGCGGCATAAGCAGTCTCCACGTTCAGATATTGGGGGTGATTGAGGTGATATCTGTCAGTGGTGCCTCGAACCGGAATCGAACCGGTACGCCCCCTCTCGGGAAAGCGGCGGATTTTAAGTCCGCTGTGTCTACCAATTTCACCATCGAGGCGCTAACAAACCGCACAACAACCGTCAGTAGTCATTGTGAAACAAAACAGCCCCGGCACCAGAAGGTTGCGGGGCTGTGTCTCTTATTTTTGGAGGCGCGATCCAGAGTCGAACTGGACTGATCGGATTTGCAATCCGGTGCATAACCGCTTTGCTATCGCGCCGTATTTTTTACACGTTATTCTTTGACCTGCACAACAAAAAAGGGAAGCGTCGGCTTCCCTTTTTGAAAATTGGAGCGGGAAAAGAGTCTCGAACTCTCGACCTCAACCTTGGCAAGGTTGCGCTCTACCAACTGAGCTATTCCCGCGTTTTGAGCCTCAGATTATATGCGACTTTTCACGCGCTTCAACAAACTGACTTAATGTTTGATCGCCAACGGTGTCAGGGACTGCTGCGCTACCACAGCAGGCACCTCGTGCACAGACGCCACTGTTGGATCCTCATCGAGCAACGGAACAGGCCGACGTTCGAGCGCCAACTCCAGCACTTTGTCGATCCACCGCACCGGCACGATCTCCAGACCGCTTTTGACGTTGTCTGGAATCTCTTGCAAGTCCTTGGCGTTTTCTTCCGGAATCAGCACAGTCTTGATACCGCCGCGCAATGCGGCCAACAGTTTTTCTTTCAGGCCGCCAATCCCAGTGATCTCACCTCGCAAGGTGATTTCGCCGGTCATGGCCACATCACCTCGCACCGGTATGCCAGTCAAAGCCGAGACAAAAGCCGTGGCCATAGCGGCACCCGCACTGGGACCGTCTTTGGGTGTCGCACCGTCGGGTACGTGGATGTGAATGTCTTTCTTTTCAAACACCTCATCCTTGATACCCAACATGCGTGAACGGCTACGTACCACAGTACGGGCAGCCTCAACAGATTCTTTCATCACGTCGCCCAATGAACCGGTACGCGTGATGACGCCTTTTCCGGGCGTAAGTGCCGCTTCAATGGTCAGCAAATCGCCTCCAACCTCGGTCCAGGCCAACCCAACCACCTGACCCACCTGGTTTTGCTGCTCCGCACGGCCGAAGGTGAATTTACGAACGCCTAAAAAGTCATTCAAGTTGGTACCGTTGACCACCACTTGCGGGGTCAGCTTTTTAAGCAACAAGCCCTTGACTACTTTGCGACAGATTTTGGACAGCTCCCGCTCCAGCGAACGCACGCCTGCTTCACGGGTGTAGTAGCGCACGATGTCACGTACGGCTTCCTCCGACACCAGCAATTCTTCATCTTTGACGCCATTGTTTTTCAACTGCTTTGGCAGAAGGTAGCGAAGCGCAATACTGGTTTTCTCGTCCTCGGTGTAGCCAGACAAACGAATCACTTCCATACGGTCCAACAGGGCTGGCGGAATGTTCATGGAGTTCGAAGTGGCGACAAACATCACGTCGCTCAAGTCAAAATCAACTTCTACATAGTGATCGCTGAACGTGTGGTTCTGCTCAGGATCCAGCACCTCGAGCAGCGCACTTGATGGGTCACCACGGAAGTCAGTGCCCAGCTTGTCAATTTCGTCGAGCAAAAACAGCGGATTGCGCGTGCCCGCCTTGTTTAGGCTTTGCAGCACCTTCCCAGGAAGCGCCCCGATGTAAGTACGTCTGTGACCACGGATCTCTGCCTCGTCGCGCATACCCCCCAGCGCCATACGCACATATTTGCGTCCCGTAGCTTTGGCAATGGACTGTCCCAGGGAGGTTTTGCCTACGCCGGGAGGGCCTACCAAACACAAAATCGGTGCTTTGACCTTGTCTACACGCTGCTGCACCGCTAGATACTCAAGGATGCGATCCTTAACCTTTTCCAGCCCGAAATGATCTTCGTTCAACACGCCTTCAGCGTTGGTGAGGTTGTGCTTGATCTTGGTCTTTTTGCTCCACGGCAAACCGACCAACACATCAATGTAATTACGCACCACACTGGCTTCCGCCGACATCGGCGACATTAACTTGAGTTTTTTCAACTCGCCTTCCGCTTTTTTCAACGCTTCCTTGGGCATTTTGGCGGATTTGATTTTCTTTTCAATATCTTCAATGTCTACGCCGTCTTCACCGTCACCCAATTCTTTCTGAATCGCTTTGACCTGCTCATTCAAGTAGAAGTCACGCTGATTTTTTTCCATCTGGCGCTTGACACGGCCGCGGATCTTTTTGTCCACATTCAAAATGTCCACCTCCCGCTCGATCTGCTCAAACAGGTTTTCCAGACGCAATTTGATGTCGGATAAATCCAGCACCACCTGCTTGCTTTCCAGCTTGAGAGGCAAGTGAGCGGCAATGGTGTCAGCCAGACGTCCAGGGTCGTCAATGCTGGAAATCGAGGTCAAAATTTCCGGTGGGATTTTCTTGTTCAGTTTGACGTACTGGTCAAACTGCTGCATCACCGCCCTGCGCAACGCTTCAATTTCGCTCGTCTTGGGTGCCACCAAAGTAGCGGCGGACACCGGCGTCACATTGGCCGAAAAATGCAGGTCGCCATCGTCGATGCGGTTAACTTTGGCGCGCTGCTGGCCTTCAACCAGCACTTTTACCGTCCCATCAGGCAGTTTGAGCATCTGCAAGATGGTTGACACACAGCCCACGTCGAACATATCGCCCACTGAAGGCTCATCCTTGGCGGCAGCTTTTTGAGCCACCAACATGATGCGCCGCTCAGCTTCCATTGCCGCCTCAAGGGCCTTGATGCTTTTTTGCCGCCCTACAAACAGGGGAATGACCATGTGCGGAAACACGACCACGTCGCGCAGCGGTAACAGAGGCAGGTCGATTGCCTCGGGGGGCAGGGGAGTTTGTCCAGACATGTGAATTCCTTAGGCCTTCTTCGCCGCTTCGCGATAGACCAGAAGCGGCGCTTTATTTTCCTCAATGGTGGATTCATCCACCACAACCTTGTCCACATTGGTTTGGTTCGGAAGATCGAACATGGTGTTGATCAGCGATTGTTCAAGTATTGAGCGCAGGCCGCGCGCGCCGGTTTTGCGAGCCAGGGCTTTGCGTGCAATGGCACGTAGTGCATTGGGCCGTATTTCCAGGTCAACGCCTTCCATTGCAAGCAACTTGCTGTATTGCTTGACCAGCGCATTTTTGGGTTCAGTCAATATCTGCACCATCGCGTCTTCGCTCAATTCGGTCAGCGTGGCCACTACCGGCATACGCCCCACCAACTCGGGAATGATGCCGAACTTGATCAGGTCTTCCGGTTCGACTTCTTTAAATACCTCGGTCAAGCTGCGTTGCGCCTTACTTTTTACAAGCGCACCGAAGCCAATCCCAGACGCTTCCGTGCGGTTCTCGATCACTTTTTCAAGGCCGGAAAACGCACCACCACAAATGAACAGTATGTTCGTGGTGTCAACCTGCAAGAAGTCCTGATTGGGGTGTTTGCGCCCGCCTTGCGGTGGAACACTGGCCATCGTGCCTTCTATCAATTTAAGCAAGGCTTGCTGAACGCCTTCGCCAGACACATCACGGGTGATCGATGGGTTATCTGATTTGCGGGAAATTTTGTCAATTTCATCGATGTAAACAATGCCACGCTGCGCACGCTCCACGTCGTAATTGCAACTTTGCAGGAGTTTGGAGACGATGTTTTCAACATCTTCGCCTACATAGCCGGCCTCGGTCAGCGTGGTCGCGTCGGCCATAACAAACGGCACATCAAGCATCCGGGCCAGAGTTTGCGCCAGCAGGGTTTTTCCAGAACCGGTGGGCCCAATCATCAAGATATTGCTTTTGGTCAGCTCAACATCGTCTTTTTTTGCTTTTTCTTTGTGACGCAAACGCTTGTAGTGGTTGTACACCGCCACCGCCAACGAACGCTTCGCGGGCTCCTGGCCAATCACATAGTTGTCCAGATTGGCCTTGATCTCCATCGGTGTGGGCAATTCGCCCTTGCCTTCGCGGGCATCGGTTGCCGGCAATTCATCACGAATGATTTCATTGCACAGGTCTATGCATTCATCACAAATAAAGACAGACGGACCCGCAATAAGTTTTTTGACCTCGTGCTGACTTTTGCCGCAAAACGAGCAATAGAGTGTTTTTTCGCTGGATGAGCCTCTTTTTTCGGCCATAAAAGAACGCCTTGTTATCGTGTCATCGAATGATAACCACACGCAAACGGTGTTTGTCTCGCGAGGCAAACACCGTTGTAAATCAAAAAAATGGGGATATCAATGCCCGATTACGGCCGCTTGGACAACACATCATCAATCAGGCCATATTCTTTTGCTTCTTCAGCATTCATGTAGCGGTCGCGCTCCATGTCCAACGCGATCTTTTCAATTGGCTGGCCCGTGCGCTCAGCGTAAATCTCGTTCAGGCGTTGCCGTGTACGAATGATTTCCCGGGCATGAATTTCAATGTCGGTGGCCTGTCCCGATGTACCACCTGAAGGCTGGTGGATCATGATTTTTGCGTTGGGCAGCACAAAGCGTTTGCCCTTGGCGCCTGCCATCAACAGAAACGAACCCATGCTGGCAGCCATACCCATGCACAGGGTTGAAACGTTGGGCTTGATGAACTGCATGGTGTCGTAAATCGCCAAGCCCGCGCTGACGGAACCGCCAGGTGAATTGATGTAAAACGAAATATCTTTATCCGGATTTTCGCTCTCCAGGAACAGTAGCTGCGCTACCACCAAGTTGGCGGTCTGATCATTGACTTCACCAACCAGGAAAATCACACGCTCTTTAAGCAGGCGGGAATAAATGTCGTACGACCGCTCGCCGCGGCCGGATTGCTCAATCACCATGGGAATCATTCCCAGGCCTTGAATGTCGAGTGCGCTCATGAGTGCTCCAGTGTGTGTAGACAAAGCAATTGGGGCCTGACGCTAACGCATCAAGCCCCAGTTAAAAATCATCAGTGACAGACGTTTAGTTATTAGCCATCAGTTCGTCGAACGATACGGCCTTTTCAACGACCTTGGCTTTAGACAACACAAACTCGGTCACGTTGTTTTCAATCACCAAGCCTTCGACCTCAGCCAAACGACGGTTGTCACTGAAGTACCAGCGCACCACCTCGGCGGGTTTTTCGTAGCTGGCAGCCAACTCGTCTACATGGGCTTTCAATTGTTCCTCGCGTGCCTGCAATTCGTGCCGGCGAACCAACTCCGCCACCACAAGCCCCAAGCGTACGCGGCGCTCAGCCTGCGGGCGGAACACGTCGTCGGGAATCGGGGCTTTGTCCGCGTCTTTGATGCCACGCTGCTTCAAATCGGCTCGGGCGTTTTCAATCATGCGATCGACCTCGGCCTGCACGCTGGACTTTGGTAAATCCAGCTCAGCTTTGGAAACCAGCGCGTTCATCACGGCTTGCTTGTTGCGTGCTTGCAGGCGGAATTTCACTTCACGCTCCAAATTCTTGCGCACATCGGCGCGCAACCCTTCAATCGACGCATCGCCAATTCCCAACGACTTGGCAAGCGCTTCATTGATCTCTGGCAGGTGTGCAGCTTCAATTTTCTTGATCGTGACCATAAAATCGGCCTGCTTGCCGGCCACGTCTTTGCCGTTGTAGTCTTCAGGGAAGGCCAGCGGAAAAGTTTTGCTTTCGCCGAGCTTCATGCCGCGCACCGCGTCTTCAAATTCCTTCAGCATCTGGCCTTCGCCAACCAGGAACTGGAAATCATCGGCTTTGCCGCCCTGGAAGGCTTCGCCGTCGACCTTGCCATCAAAGTCAACGGTCACGCGGTCGCCGTCTTGAGCTTGTGCATCCAGACTGCGCTGGGCGAAGGTGCGGCGCTGTTTGCGAAGAATATCCAGGGTGCGGTCAATCGCGTCCTCCGACACTTCGGCGCTGATTTTTTCGACTTCGGCGGTGGACAAATCGGCAATCTGCACCTCGGGGAAGACTTCAAAAATCGCGTCAAACGCCATCTGGCCTTCAGGTGCAGTTTCGTTCTCGGAGATACGGGGCTGACCCGCGACGCGCAACTTGGCTTCGTTGGCGGCACTGGCGAACGCCTCGCCGACCTTGTCGTTCATCACCTCATAGTGAACCGAATAAGCGTAACGCTGCGCGACCACGCTCATCGGCACTTTGCCGGGGCGAAACCCGTCCATTTTTACCGTGCGGGCCAGCTTTTTCAAGCGGGTTTCAACTTCGGACTTGATGATGCCAACAGGCAAAGTCAAAGTGATTTTGCGTTCGAGTTTTTCTAAAGTTTCTACGGTCACGGCCATTGGGGTTCTCTCAAAATCTTAAAAACTGTCTCAAAGATAAATTTATGGTGCGCGAGGGGGGACTCGAACCCCCACAGTATTGCTACCGTCAGGACCTAAACCTGGTGCGTCTACCAATTTCGCCACCCGCGCTTTTAGGCAACCGCGTATTTTATGCCATCACCGGGCTACAGCGAGATGGCCTCGGTGCCACGTACCCACAATGAAGAATGAATGGCTCCAAGTCATCCGTCATGCAAGCGCAGCTTGCGTCACGCCGCGCCAGCGGCAGTCATTAACGCTTGACCCGAAACCAGGCCGCGTACATCGCGGGAAGTGACAGCAAGGTAAGTAACGTGGCCACGATGAGTCCACCCATGATGGCCACCGCCATCGGGCCCCAGAACACGCTGCGTGACAGGGGAATCATTGCCAGCACGGCAGCGGCTGCCGTCAACACGATAGGCCGCAGACGGCGCACTGCGGACTCCACCACCGCGTCCCACGCCGGTATTCCACGCGAGCGGTCTTGTTCGATCTGGTCGATCAAGATCACCGAATTGCGCTGGATCATGCCCATCAACGCAATGACGCCGAGCAAGGCCACGAAGCCGAACGGCCTGTCCAGCACGATCAGCGCACCGGCTACACCAGCAATGCCCAGCGGGCCGGTAATGAACACCAGCATGGCGCGGCTGAAGCTCTGCAGCTGCAACATGAGCAGGGTGAAGGTGATGAACAGCATGATGGGCACGCCCGCCGCTATGGAAGCAGAGCCTTTTGAGCTTTCTTCCACCGCGCCAGCAACTTCAATGCGGTAGCCCGCGGGCCATTTGCTTTCCAGCGCTTTCAGTTTGGGCAGCAATTCGGCGGTAACGGTGGCACCTTGCAGGCCTTCAGTGATGTCGCTTTGCACGGTGATCGCGTAGTTGCGGTTCTCACGCCACATCACACCCGGCTCCCAGTTAAACACCGGCTTGGCGATCTGCGTCAGTGGAATGGAGCGGCCCGTTGCGGTTGGCAAATAGGCGTTGCCAATATCAGTAATCGCGTTGCGCTCATCCAGTGGCTGGCGCAGCACGATGTCGATCAATTTGTCGCCCTCACGGAACTGGCCCACCGTGGTGCCCGCCAGAATGGTTTTGGAGGCTTGCGCAATCGACTGACTGGTCACACCGAGTGCCCGGGCCTTCGATTGGTCAACCTCCAGGCGCAGCACTTTGACCGATTCGTTCCAGTTGTCATTCGTGCCCCGCGTGTTGGGGTTCTCGCGCATCGCGGCGGTCACTTCATCGGCGCGCTGGCGCAGCACCAGCGGGTCATTGCCCACGACGCGAAACTGCACTGGGTAGGGCACGGGCGGACCGTTGGGTAATAACTTGACACGGCCGCGCACCTCCGGAAACTCCCGGGCCATCAGTGCGGGGAGTTTCACGCGCAGTGATTCACGCACTTTCAAATCTTGCGGAATGATGATGAACTGCGACACGTTGGTCTGCGGGAAAACCTGGTCCAGCGGCAGGTAGAAACGCGGCACGCCCGAGCCCACCCAAGTGCTGACCGTAAGCACACCCGCTTCCTTGAGCAGACGTTCCTCCACCCGTTTAACGATGGCTTCATTGGCCGCGAACGCCGTGCCTTCCGGAAACCAGATGTCCACCAGAATTTCAGGCCGGCTGGAATCCGGGAAGAATTGCTGCTGCACTTTGCCCATGCCAAAAATACCCAGCGCAAACACCAAAACCGTGGCGCCAATGGTGATCCAGCGAAACTGCACACACCAGGTCACTGCACGGCGAAACGTGTTGTAAAACGGCGTGTCAAAGTGCTCGCCATGGCTTTCGCCCTCGGCTGGCGCAGGCTTGGCTTTGAGCAGCAAAGTGCCCAGATAGGGCACAAAGTACACCGACACAATCCAGCTGAGCACCAGCGCAATCACCGTCACCGCAAAAATGGCAAAGGTGTATTCGCCCGTGAGCGAGCGGGCCAGGCCAATTGGCAAAAAGCCTGCGGCGGTGATCAAGGTGCCGGTCAGCATGGGCATGGCCGTCAACTCGTAGGCAAAGGTCGCGGCGCGTACCTTGTCGTATCCCTCTTCCATTTTCCGCACCATCATTTCCACGGCAATGATGGCGTCGTCCACCAGCAGGCCCAGGGCAATGATGAGCGAGCCCAGCGAGATTTTGTGCAGGCCAATGCCAAAGTACAGCATGGCCAGAAACGTGACGGCCAGCACCAGTGGAATGGTGATGCCTACCACCAGACCGGGACGCATGTCGACGTAATACCGCCTGAAGAAAGGCTGATTTCCGGCTCTTTTGTGAAAACCCAGCGCCAGAAAGCTCACCGCCAGCACGATCACCACCGCCTCAATCAAGGTCACCACAAACTCGTTGACTGACTTGGCCACCGCTTTCGGTTGGTCTTGTATCTGCACCAGCTTGATGCCGGCCGGCAGGTGCGTCTCAATCTTTTCAAACGTGGTTTTCAGCGATTTTCCCAACGCAATGATGTCGCCGCCCTTGGCCATGGACACGCCCAGCGCAATCACTTCTTTGCCCTGGTGACGTACCTTCACAAAAGGTGGGTCTGCATAGCCGCGCTTGATCTCAGCAATGTCGCCTAAACGCAGTTGGTTGCCCCCGGCACTGGTGCCGACTCCATATCCAGTGCCGCGAATCGGCATGGCCCTCAAGTCATCCATCGAATTGAACTGTCCCGCCACCCGCACCTGCACCACATCCAACGGGGTTTGCACCGCGCCCGCAGGCTCGATGGCGTTTTGCTGGCCCAGCTGGGCGATCACCGCATTGAAGTCCAGCCCCAGTTGCGCCACCCGTTTTTGCGACAACTCGATGTAGAGCTTTTCGTCCTGCGCACCAAACAGCTCCACCTTGGCCACGTCAGGTACGCGCAGCAGGGTCTGGCGCACATCGTCGGCAAAGGTCTTCAGCTCGGCGTAGTTAAAACCGTCGGCCTCCAGCGCATAGATCACGCCATACACGTCGCCAAATTCGTCGTTGAAAAACGGGCCTTGAATGCCGGGCGGCAAGGTGCCCCGGATATCGCCCACTTTTTTGCGCACCGTGTACCAGATGTTGGGCACATCGCTGGGCTTGAAGTTGTCTTTGACCTGAAAAATGATCTGCGACTCGCCTGGCTTCGAGTAGCTGCGAATCTTGTCGGCATACGGCACCTCTTGCAGCGTGCGCTCAATCTTGTCGGTCACCTGCTCGGCGACTTGCTGCGCGGTGGCGCCTGGCCAGTTGGTGCGCACCACCATGGCGCGGAAGGTAAACGGCGGGTCTTCGTCTTGCCCTAGCTGAAAGTAAGCCGCGCCGCCCAGCAGCATGAGCACCACCATCAGGTAACGGGTCAGCGCCGGATGGTCCAGCGCCCATCTGGACAGGTTGAAACCGATTTTGGGTTGTTCTTGGGTCATGGCAGGCTCACTTCACCGTGCCAGAAGTGGAAGTGGAGGTAGGGGCAGTTGCTACAGGTTTAATAGCTTCTTGAGCAGTATTTACCTGGGCTAGAGCCCCTTTCTCTTGATAAATCGTCACCTTTTGACCTTCCTGCAGCACATGCACCCCCGCTGACACCACCTGCATGCCCGGCTGCAAGCCACCGGCAATCACCACCTGGTTGCCATCGGCCGTTGCAACCGCCACCTCTTGCGACTTCAGGGTCATGATGGTTTTGTCGAGTACCCACACCGTTGTTTTGCCGGCCGACTGGCGCAACGCGGTGGTGGGTAACTTGATGACTTGTGCGCCCGCTGCGCTCAGGGCTTGCGGCGTCACATAGACGGTAGAGCCCAGCGGCAAATTCGCTGCGGCATCCAGTGCCACTTTGACCGGGAAAGTGCGCGTGACCGGGTCGGCACTGGCTGCCACTTCCCGCACCTTGCCTGACAGGGTGCTTTTGTCCGCCGAGGCTTCGGACCACACCCGCACGCTCACGTCGGAGCCCACGCGAATGGCGGCCACCTTGTCTTCAGGCACCGAAAACACCACGTCGCGCACGCCGTCTTGCGCAATGCGCAACACCGGCGTGCCGGCCGTGACCACCTGGCCGGGCTCGGCTTCTACGGCCGTGACCACGCCCGACACATCGGCCACCAGGTTGGTGTAGCGCGCCTGGTTGCCCTGCGAGCTGAGCTGCGCTTGGGTCTGCTGCAGTGTGGCCTGCGCGGCCTTGAGCACGCTCTCACGCCGCTCCAGCTCGGCGCCGCTGATGAAGTTTTGCTCTTTCAGCTCCTTGAAGCGCTTGAAATCGGCTGCGGCCAAGTCGCGGTTGGTGGCGGCTGCCGCCACTTGGGCCTGGGCTGCGTCGGCCGCCAGCTTGTAGTCTTGGGGGTCGAGTTGCGCCAGCACCTGTCCAGCCTTGACGCGCTGGCCCAACTCGGCCTGGCGGCGAATCATCTTGCCCGCCACCCGAAACGAGAGGCGCGACTCGCTGCGAGCCCGCACTTCGGCTGCAAATTCATACGTTGCATCAAAACTGGCCTCGCCCACGGTGATCACGCGCACCGCGCGTATCGGTTCCTCGGTGGGGGCTGGCTTGCTGCAGGCGGCAAGCATTGCGGCGGCAACGAGCGCTGCAATGGACAGTTTGGGATAACTTTTCGGCATGACGAACTCCGGGGAACGGATCAGAACGGAAATAGATGTTACTGACTGACTGGTTAGTAATCTAAATCTGTTGCCAGTGGCTGTCAAGCGACAATCAGGCAGTGAACCAGACACCCCACACATCCGCCCAAACAGCGTCGAATTTGCAGGCAAAAACTGCCGCTGAATTAGCTGGGCATTACGAAAACTTCCCCGTCGCCTCATGGCTGTGCCCGCCGCACCTGCGCGCGCCAATTGCAGCCATTTACGGCTTTGCCCGCACAGCAGACGACATGGCTGACGAAGGAGACGCGAGCGCTGCACAACGCCTGGCCGACCTGGCCGAATTCGCCGCCGACCTGGCGACCTGCTACACACCTAGGCCTGCGCTCACGACGCGCTGGCCCCACGTCTTCACACCACTGCAACGCGCCATAGCGCAGCACCACCTGCCCCAGCCCCTGCTGGCCGACTTGCTCAGCGCCTTCACCCAGGACGTACAGAAAACCGCCGCCGCTCAGGGCTATGAACACGATGCCGAGCTGCTGGACTACTGCGCCCGCTCCGCCAACCCGGTGGGCCGCCTGCTGCTGCAGATGTATGGAATCACTGACGCCACCGCCCTGCAGCAAAGCGACGCCATTTGCACGGCCTTGCAACTTATTAATTTCTGGCAAGACATCAGCGTGGACATTCCCCGTGGCCGCTACTACCTGCCGCTGGACGATTGCGCGAAATACGGTCTGCCGCACGACGACCTGAGCGTGTTGAATGAACATCCAGACACTCCTGTTTTGATAGCTGCTCGAGCAGTATCTGCAAGGGCTACCATGCAAAAAGGCTTAAAACTGGTGCATCTGGTGCCTGGGCGGACTGGTTGGGAGCTGCGCCTGGTGGTGCAAGGCGGTCTGCGCATCCTGGACAAGATGGAAGCCATCGCCTGGCGCAGCGACCGCC
>JAYUXO010000413.1:0-2871 GCA_043753505.1 Comamonadaceae bacterium | reverse complement strand
CTCCACGCATACGCTTGACTGCTTCGTTGAGCGGCAAGCCCTTGACCATCGTTTCGTCAATCTTGGTAATCAAGTCATTGGGCTTCAAGCCCGCGCGGAAGGCGGGCGAGCCTTCAATGGGCGAGACCACCTTGACGAGCCCATCTTCCTGCGCAATTTCAATACCCACGCCCACAAACCGGCCAGAAGTGCCTTCGCGAAATTCCTTGAACGATTTTTTATCGAAATATTGCGAATGCGGATCCAGGCTGGCTACCATGCCGCCAATCGCGTCGCTGATGAGTTTTTTCTCGTCCACCGGTTCCACATAATCGGTTTTCACCATGCCGAAAACGGCTGCCAGTTGCTGCAACTCCTCCAGCGGCAACGGCTGTAACGCGCCGCGCGCCACTGTTTGCAACGACACAGTGGTCAAAGCCCCAGCCAGGGCACCCACCGAAATCCAGCCTGCAATTTTGAGTTTGTGGCTCATGTGAAGTTTTCCATTCAACGTGAAATTTGCAAGGCAATATACACCTGCGAAGTCAGTATGAGGCTGACCGAATGCCGCAGTTCCGCATGGGATTGTGAACCTCGGGTAAACGCTCAGCCCAAGTAGAAATGTTTGATCGGTTTGAGGTTTGCGTCCAGCTCATAAACCAGGGGCATGCCATTGGGAATGTTCAGGCCCACGATGTCGGCATCCGAGATGTTGTCCAGATATTTCACCAGCGCACGAATCGAGTTGCCATGTGCCGCCACCACACAGCGCCTGCCCGACTGAATAGCCGGGACCATGGCCTCGTTCCAGAACGGCAGCACGCGATCCACGGTATCTTTCAGACACTCAGTTAACGGAATCTGTTCAGGCTTCAGGCGGGCGTACCGCAGGTCTGCGCGCTCGCTGCGAGGGTCTTGCGGTACCAGCGCCGGGGGCGGCGTGTCGTAGCTGCGCCGCCATTGCAGCACCTGGTCGTCACCGTATTGCCTGGCGGTTTCGGCCTTGTTCAGGCCCTGCAGCGCGCCATAGTGGCGCTCATTCAAACGCCAGCTGTGTACCACCGGTAGCCAGGTGCGGTCCATTGCGTCCAGGCAGTGCCACAGCGTGTGGGTGGCACGTTTCAAAACGCTGGTGTAGGCCACATCAAAGTCGTACCCCGCGTCCTTGAGCAGACGGCCCGCGTTCTGGGCTTGAGCAATGCCAGTGGGCGTGAGCGCCACGTCGGTCCAGCCGGTGAATCGGTTTTCCAGGTTCCAGGTGGATTCGCCATGACGGATCAAGACCAGTGTGTACATGCGCTTGCTTTCTTTATGTCCAAAGCCCGTCATTCTAGAATCGCGGGTTTGCCTCACCCCCCGAAAGACTGCCTGTGAAGTTTCTGATTGATAACTGGATGTTGATTACCGTGGCCCTGACCTCGGGCGGCATGCTGCTGTGGCCCCTGGTGTCCAAGAGCATGAAAGGGGGAACCCTTTCGGCCAATGGCGCGGTACTGCTGATCAACCGCGAAAAAGCGGTCGTGGTTGACGTGAGCGAGGCGGAGGAATTTGCCGCGGGTCATCTGGGCCTGGCCAAAAACATCCCCGTTGCCGTGTTTGAAGAAAAATTGCCGCAGATGGTGAAAAACAAAACCCTGCCGCTGATCCTGGTGTGCCCTACCGGCGCGCGTGCCAACCGGGTGCTGGCCACTGCCAAAAAACTGGGCTACGAGCAGGCTCAGGTGCTGTCAGGCGGCCTTACGGCTTGGAAAGAGGCGAACCTGCCGATTGAAAAAGCGGCCTGAAGCGCCATTTTTCAATCAGGCCGATGCTCGGCCAGGCCATCACTTCTAATTTCCACTTGCGGAGAAACCATGCAAAAAGTCACGATGTACACCACCGCTGTCTGCCCCTACTGCGTGCGGGCCAAAGCCATCCTTAAATCAAAGGGCGTGGCGCAGATTGAAGAGATTCGCGTGGACAGCCAGCCAGACCAACTGGCCCGGATGATGGAGACCACCGGTCGACGCACGGTGCCCCAGATTTTTATTGGCAGCACCCATGTCGGTGGCTGCGACGACTTGATTGCGCTGGACGCTAAGGGCGGCTTGATGCCTTTGCTGAACGCTGTTTGATTCACCCCATTTTTTTACTGAAAGACCCCCATGGCAGAAGACCAGACCCCCACCACAGACGCTATCACCGCCGATACCCCGAACACTGACCCGGTGTTCCAGATTCAGCGCGTTTACTTGAAAGAAGCGTCTCTGGAGCAGCCAAATTCCCCCGGCATCCTGTTGGACGCCACCGCACCGCAGGTTGACATTCAGCTGGCCGTGAACGCCGAGCAGGTGGCCGAAGGTATTTTTGAGGTGACGGTGATGGCCACCGTGCACACCAAAATTGGCGAGCGCACCGTGTTTTTGGTGGAGGCCAAGCAGGCAGGCATTTTTGAGGTGCGTAACCTGCCGCAGGAGCAGATGGGCCCCGTCATGGGCATTGCCTGCCCGCAAATCGTCTACCCCTACTTGCGTGCCAATGTGGCTGACATCGTCACGCGCGGCGGTTTCCCGCCGGTACACCTCACAGAAATCAACTTCCAGGCCATGTACGAGCAGCAGCAACAGCAAGCACAAGCCGATGCGTTGGCCGCTGCGCCTGTGCAGGGCACGCTGCAGTAAGCCGTTTGGAGGTGTTTTAGGCCTCCAGCCCTTGTTAAACCTGCTCAAGCAGCTATGAAAATCGTAGTGATCGGGGCCGGTGCCTGGGGTACTGCGCTGGCGGTGAGCGCTTGCCAGCGGCACGCTGTGCAACTGGTTACGCGTACCACCCAACAGGCGGCGGATTTGCGTTTGCACCGTGAAAATACGGCCTACCTCCCCGGCATCGCGTTGCCCGATGCGCTGCAAGTGG
>JAYUXO010000412.1:0-2879 GCA_043753505.1 Comamonadaceae bacterium | reverse complement strand
GGCCGGCCCAGCTTGACGGTGGCGGCCTTGCCTTTCCAGACCGCGGGCGCAACCACCGCCTGGCCGGCGTCAAACAGCTTGACGGCTTCAAACGCGGTATAGCCCCAGTTCAGCAGTTTTTGCGATTCGTTGGCTCTGGAAACTTCGCTGGAGGCACCCAGCACCACCGACAACAATCTCCGATTACCCGGACCTGAAGGTGTGTTAGCCGTGGCGGCCAACGCCAGCAAATTCGGGAAGCTGCGTTGCGCCGTGGCAATCAGGCAATAACCCGCCGCTTCGGTATGGCCGGTTTTCAAGCCGTCGACCGTCGCGTCGCGTAGCAACAGCAGGTTGCGATTGGTCTCGTTGGTTGCCGGGGTACCGGGATACCGATATTTTTTAATCGCGTAATACGGCGTGTACTCCGGAAAGTCCTTGATCAGCCGCACTGACAACACGCTTAAATCCCGCGCGGTGGTGGTGTGTCCGGGAGCGGTCAGACCTTCAGGGTTTTTGTAGGTGGTATTGGCCAGGCCCATCGCTTTGGCCTGTTCATTCATCAATTGCACGAACCGATCGAGCGTGCCGCCCACGCCCTCGGCCAAAGCCACCGTGGCATCGTTGCCCGACTGCACGATCATTCCTTTTATCAAGTCTTCTACCGGCACCTGCATTTTCGGGTCAATGAACATGCGCGAGCCCGGCATGCGCCACGCCAATTCACTGACAGGCAAGCGCTGTTTCAAGTCCAGCTTTTTGGCGCGCAGCGCATCAAACACCAAATAGGCCGTCATCAATTTGGTCAGCGACGCTGGCTCCACTGCGATATCGATATCGCGTTCGGCCAGCAGTTGATTGGCCGTGACGTCCATCAGCAGATAGCTGCGGGCTGCGATTTCGGGGGGTATCGGCGCCGTTTGGGCTATCGCGGCAAATCCAAAAGTTGCCAGCCAAGTCATCAAGATGCAAGAACGCAGCGTTCGCTGCAGCGTGGGGAAAAATCTTTTCATGGGGAGTTTTGTGTCAGCTCAAGCTGCTTTTGTCAGGCAACAAGATGGCGAACCACCAAGCATTTTAAAAGTGGCAATTGTCCGTGAAAGAAATGCCCACCACCGGGCACGACGGTAACCGGCAGTGTCTGCGGGCGTGCCCAGTCCAGTGCAGCCAAAAGGGGCACCGTGTCGTCCTGTTCACCGTGTACGACCAGAGTCTGCTCATGCAGGTCGACAGGCACGGTTGCCACTTCAAAGCGTGACGCCGCAGTGCCCACCAACACCAGTTTGCTGATGGCCCGGGCGGGCCACAGGGCTTGCACCGCGTGGCTGGTGACATGCGCACCAAATGAAAAACCAGCCAGCGCCAGCGGCCCGGCAGCGGTCTGCTCAATCACGGCGAGCATGTCGGCCACCTCACCTCGCCCTTCGTCGTAGCTTCCTTCGCTTGCACCCACGCCGCGAAAGTTAAAGCGCACCGCTGTCCAGCCGCACTGCACAAATGCGCGCGCCAGGGTTTGCACCACTTTGTTATCCAGGGTGCCACCAAACAGCGGGTGCGGGTGCGCGATCACTGCAACGCCACGCACAGGTTTGTCCAGCGGCTCGTCGCGTACGGCCTGCAGCGTCCCTACGGGGCCTCGCACAGTCAGCACTTGGGTTTGGGCATTCATCGGATAGAACAGTTTTGCTACAAAAATAATAGCTGCTTCAGCAGGGATGGTTTGCGATAAAGACTATAAATGCCTGCTTATGAATTTCTGAATGGAGCGTCATTATGAAAATCTTGATTTGGGTTGTAGCCGCAATCGTCGCGTTGCTGCTGACCGGCTTTGTCGCAACGCTGGCATCCGCCGTGGGCTGGTTGGCCAGCCTGACACCGGGTGCCCTGGAAAGCATGAGCCGCATATCTCAATGGCCGGTGCCCGCCTGGCTGGCCCTGTGGCTCGACCCTGTCGTTGTCGAGCGTGCGCTGGGTTGGCTGGCCGGCGTGCTTCAAACCGCGGCCACCGAGGCACCGTGGCTGACATCGCTGCTGGGCTGGGTCGTGCCCGTCCTGTGGAGCTTGTGGGCGCTGGTCATGCTGTGCTTGCTGGTCGTGACGGGCCTCGTGCATGCGCTGGTCAGCAAGAGCATGGCCAGTTCTGCACCGTAAATTGCTACTGAATAGATAGCTGTTTGAGCAGTATCTAAAAGGGCTATGCGCCAATTTGGCACATAAACGGGCTGCTACCTTGAAACGGTATGACTGGCTTCCCTCCAGGTGAGGAATGGGGGTGAGGGCAGGATGTTTGGCTTCCCGTCGAGCTTGGCTGGTTTGGCAGGCCAACAGCTAGCCGGTTATGGTTCCTCGTCACCTCCCGCCACTCAATTTGAAAGCGCACATGACCGGTATCAGCAGAACCATCATCCTGCTCACAGGCATGGGTTTCATCGCTTGCGGCATGGGCATGCTGGTCAGCGGCGGCTTCATGTTGCCCAGCAGAACACCCGGGTTGCGCTTTCAGTTTTTCGGCTTTCCCCTTTTTCTACTGGCCAGCTCCCCGCTCGTGCTCGGCGGCTTGTGTCTCGCAATTGTTAGTGGCAGCCTGAACCCGCGGTCCAATCAATCACTGGTGCTGTTTTTTATCAGCATGGCATTTATTGCCCTGACGTTTTTTGCTGCGCCAAAGGTTTGAAGTCTTTTTGGGGCTCGAAAATGCTATTGAATGTGTAGCTGCTTGAGCAACGTTTCCCTGGGATGGAGCCTGATTTGGCATTCAACTGCCTCAGTTTAGCTCCCTCCCCTTTCGGGGGAGGGCTGGGGTGGGGGCAGGCTGTTGGGCTCCCCTGTTTGCGTGGCTTGGTTGGCAAGCGACGGACAGCCGGGTATTGTGTGATTCCGCATTGACGTCAATTCCACTT
>JAYUXO010000411.1:0-2885 GCA_043753505.1 Comamonadaceae bacterium | reverse complement strand
TTCATGCAAATTTAACGGGTTACCGCCACCCTTCTGGCGAGGTCAGGCCATCACTGTAAGTGACGGGCCGTTAGCAACTAAAGGTGTCCCTATGGCACGCGTCTGCGACGTAACGGGTAAAGGCCCGATGGTTGGGAACAATGTTTCCCACGCCAACAACAAAACCAAGCGCCGGTTCCTGCCGAACCTGCAATACCGCCGTTTTTGGGTGGAAACCGAAAACCGTTGGGTTCGTCTACGCGTATCCAGCGCGGCCCTTCGTTTGATTGACAAAAAAGGTATCGACACTGTGCTCGCCGACATGCGCGAACGCGGTCAGGTCTGATAACTTGCAGGACAGACCTTTAGCTCTGTCCTCAACTAATTAACAACCTGCGGGACGGACCTTTAGTTCTGTCCTCAACTAATTAACAACTTGCGGGACGGACCTTTAGTTCTGTCCTCAACTAATTAACAACTTGCGGGACAGACCTTTAGCTCTGTCCTCAACTAATTAACAACTTGCGGGACAGATCTTTAGCTCTGTCCTCAACTAATTAAAGGAGCACACATCATGGCAAGCAAAGGCGGACGCGAAAAAATCAAACTGGAGTCCACAGCGGGCACCGGCCACTTCTATACCACGACTAAAAACAAGAAAACGATGCCCGAGAAAATGCTGATCAGCAAATTCGACCCCAAGGCACGCAAGCATGTTGACTACAAGGAAATCAAGCTCAAGTAATAGAGTTTGACCCTATAAAAAAGCCCCGCACAGCGGGGCTTTTTTGTGGGAATTTGCCGAGATCTACACGCGCGCGGCGCGCAAATTCATGGAAAACTGCTGCAAGGCTGCAATGCCGCTTTCTTCGGCCCGGTGACACCAGTCTTTCAGTTCAGCAGCAAGTTGCTCGCGCGACTGAGAGGTGTTCAGCCACATCTGGCGCAGTTCCTCGCGCATAGTCATCATTTTGTCGAGCACCGGATGGGCGGCGCGGGCTTGGGCAATATGCGGGCGGGCACTGGCGGGTACTTTGTCATCGTCGCGGTGCATCCAGCGCTTAGCGGTTTTCAGAAGCGACAGATCGCCTTGCTTGGCTTTCAGTGCTTTAATTTCTGCCGCGCATGCCGCACGCATGTCGCGGGCATACTGGGCCATCACCTCATAGCGATGGGCAATCAAAGCCTCCAGCGTCTTCTCGTCTGCCACGGGTTGGGCAGCGCCAAAATTCAGTTTCGGCGGCACTTTTTTGACCTTGGCCCAACCGATGGCTTGCATGATGGAGATGTAAAACCAGCCGATGTCAAATTCATACGGCTTGACCGAGAACTTGGCCGATGTGGGGTACGTGTGGTGATTGTTGTGCAGCTCTTCGCCACCAATCACGATGCCCCAAAGGCTCACGTTAGTGCTCGCGTCTGCGGACTCGAAATTGCGGTAACCCCAGTAATGACCAATGCCGTTGATTACCCCAGTGGCCATCACCGGAATCCAGGCCATTTGCACGGCCCACACGGCGGCACCGATTGCACCAAACATCAGCAGGTTTACCACCATCATCAAGCTGACGCCCAGGATGGTGTAGCGGTTGTACAAGTTGCGCTCAATCCAGTCGTCGGGCGTGCCCGTGCCGTATTTGGCGAGGGTTTCAGCATTTTTCGACTCTGCGCGGTACAACTCCGTGCCTTCCAGCAAGAGTTTTTTCAAGCCACGGGTTTGCGGGCTATGGGGGTCTTCTTCGGTGTCTACTTTGGCGTGGTGTTTGCGATGGATAGCCACAAATTCTTTGGTCTGCATGCCGGTACCAATCCACAACCAGAAGCGGAAAAAATGCGAGGGAACTGGCCCCAGCTCCAGCGCGCGGTGCGACTGGGCACGGTGCAAAAAAATGGTGACGGACACAATGGTGATGTGCGTGGTGACCAGCGTGTAAAGCAGTACTTGCCACCAACTCAGATTCAACAAACCGTTAGCCATCCAATTGACTGCGGCATCCATCAAAGGAGAATCAATAAAAAACATGGATATTTTCTTCTTTCAATCAGGTTGGCTCAAAAAACCAGCCACCATTTTAGACGGGGTGTGCACGCCACAAAAAAATAGGGAATCTGTGTAGGCCACTAATTTTTCGTCCATGCCGCTGCGAAAAACCCGTCGGTTGAATGCTGATGCGGCCACATACGCAAATAGCGCCCGCCCGCCTCACCACCCGTGCACAACCCGGCAGCGCCTTGCACCTTCAGTTGGGTCAGGATGGTCACACATTCAAGGGGGCTGAAGTCACGCCCGATGTCAGAGGCATCAAATCCGTATGCGATCGCTTCGTTTTCTTCAGCCAGCAAACTGCAGGTGGCATACACCAGACGCCCGCCCGGTTTGAGCAGGCGGGCTGCGCTGGCCAAAATGGCAGCTTGCTTGGCGGCCATCTCCGCGATCGACTGCGGCGACTGGCGCCATTTCAGATCGGGGTTGCGCCGCAAGGTGCCCAGACCGGAGCAGGGCGCGTCGATCAGCACGCGATCAATTTTCCCGGCCAGGCGTTTGACGCGCTCGTCCCGCTCGTGCGCTATCGCGGCCGGGTGCACATTAGACAAACCACTGCGCGCCAGTCGGGGCTTGAGCGCGTCCAACCGGTGAGCCGAGGTGTCAAACGCATACAGCCGCCCTGTGCTGCGCATAGCCGCGCCAATGGCCAGAGTTTTGCCACCGGCACCGGCGCAGAAATCCACCACCATTTCGCCGCGCTTGGCATCCAGCAGCAGGGCCAGCAGCTGCGAGCCTTCGTCTTGCACCTCGATGTCGCCGCGTTCGAAGATTTCCAGCTTGTTCAAGGGTGGTTTGCCTTGCAGCCGCAGGCCCCAGGGTGAATAAGGAGTTGCTACACTTTTAATAGCTGCCCGAGCAA
>JAYUXO010000410.1:0-7148 GCA_043753505.1 Comamonadaceae bacterium | reverse complement strand
CGGGGCACAGGATGACGCGCTCCGCGTGAATGGTTTGCATCGAGGTTGTCACGCTGGAGCGCCCCGATGTGTGCGCAACACCCAGCACTTCCTGGCCCCAGGAAAATTGCACGCCATGCACCTGTTCCAGCCATCGCGCCAACTGGGGCAAGGCTTGGCGCGACTCCACACGCAGCTCGTGGGGGCTGTACAGGGCGCAGCTGGCACCCTCGGTGCGCAGCCAGGGCGCACGGAGGCCTGCTTCATCAGCGCTTACCAACTCACATTGCGCACCCATGTCGGTCTGGCAAAACGCGTGCAACACCGGCTGCGCCAGCGGCCTGCGCCCCAGTACCCACAAGCCCCGATGCACGATGGGGATTCCTGCAAGCGGTGCCACGCGTGCCCACACCTCACGGCTGTGCATAGCGCGCCGCCAGGTGTCGCCTGCCCGCTGGCCGCTGACGGTGATGAAACCAAAGTTGCGAATGGACGCGCCGACGCAACGGTGGTCTTTGTCGATAACGGCAATGCGATGGCCGGGTGTGCCGCTTTGAATTGCCGTGTACGCCATCGCCAGGCCGACGATGCCTGCGCCGATGATGGCGAGATCGAAAGTGGAAGTCATGGGTTGGAGCGCGAACGAAAGCGGGGATTTTTACCGCAGGGATGCCGAATGCGCAGAGAGCCGCAGGGGTCTCAAATTTGTTATTCCCCTCTGCGTAACTCTGCGTTCCCTGCGCCTCTGCGGTAAGGGCTGTGTGGGCCTAAACCAGTAGCGCGTTCACCCGCTTGACATACGCCGCTGGGTCATCCGGCAAGCCGCCTTCAGCCAGCAGGGCCTGGTCGAACACGATGTGCGCCAGGTCATGAAAATTCACCGAGCCTTCGAGTTTTTGAATCAGGGAGTGCTCGGCATTGATTTCCAGCACCGGCTTGGTGTCGGGCGCAGGTTGTCCGGCCTGTTTCAGCATGCGGGCCATTTGCATGCTCATGCCGTAGTCTTTCACCACCAGGCAGGCGGGTGAATCGACCAGGCGGGTCGTCACGCGCACGTCTTCAGCTTTGTCTTTCAGTGCTTCTTTCAACTTGGCCAACAGCGGCTTCAGGGTTTCCGCTGATTCTTCCGCAGCCTTTTTTTCAGCGTCGTCCTGGAGCTTGCCCAAGTCGACCGCGCCCTTGGCCACGCTTTGCAAAGGCGTGCCGTCAAAGTCTTGCAGGTGGCTCAGGGCCCACTCGTCAACGCGGTCGGTCATCAGCAGAACTTCGATGCCTTTTTTCTTGAACACTTCAAGTTGCGGGCTGTTTTTGGCACCGGCGAGCGTGTCGGCCGTGATGTAGTAGATCGCTTCCTGGCCTTCTTTCATGCGGGCCTTGTAGTCAGCCAGCGACACGCCAGTCACATCACTCTGGTTGGACGCGAAACGCAGCAGCTTGGCAATGCGTTCGCGGTTGGCAACGTCGTCGCCCAAGCCTTCCTTGAGCACCGCACCGAATTCTGCGTAAAACTTGGTGTACTGGCCCACTTTGGCCTTGTCTTCTTCCGACAGAACGTCCGTCACTTCGCCCTCTTTGACCTCGGGTGCCTTGTCGTGCCGCGCCAAGTCTTCCAGCATGCTCAGCACGCGCTTGGTCGAACCATCGCGAATGGCTTTGACATCGCGGCTTTCCTGGAGCAGCTCGCGGCTGACGTTCAGCGGCAGGTCGGAGGAGTCGATCACGCCTTTGACAAAGCGCAGGTAGCTGGGCAACAAGGCTTCGGCCTCGTCCATGATGAACACGCGCTTGACATACAACTTGATGCCCGCTGCTTTTTCACGGTTCCACATGTCAAACGGTGCCTTGCCGGGAATGAACAACAGCTGCGTGTACTCGGTGCTGCCTTCCACCCGGTTGTGAGCCCAGCTCAGCGGTGGCTCAAAGTCGTGGCTGATGGCTTTGTAAAACGCCGTGTATTGCTCGGTGGTGATATCTTTTTTGGGCCGCGTCCACAGCGCGCTGGCCTGGTTCACCGTTTCCCACTCACCGGTTTTGACCATGCCGCCCGGCTCGGTGCCGCCGTTTTCGTCGCCAACGATGGGAGCGCCGTCCTTCCACTCTTCCTTTTCCATCAGGATGGGCAGACTGATGTGGTCGGAGTACTTGTTGATGATGCCTTTGAGTTTCCAGGCGTTCAGGTACTCGACGGCGTCGTCGCGCAGGTGCAGGGTGACGCTGGTGCCGCGCTGCCCGCGTTCGATGGTTTCCACCTCAAAGTCGCCTGCGCCGCCACTGACCCAGCGCACGCCCTCGCTGGCGGCTAAACCGGCGCGGCGCGACTCCACGGTGATCTTGTCTGCCACGATGAAGCCGGAATAAAACCCCACGCCAAATTGGCCGATCAGCTGTCCTTGATCGGACATGTTGGCCTTCTGGTCACCGCTGAGCTTGCTCACAAAGTCTTTGGTGCCGCTCTTGGCAATGGTGCCCAGGTTGTCGATGGCTTCCTGTTGTGACAGGCCAATGCCACTGTCGGCAATGGTGAGCGTTTTCGCGTCTTTGTCGAAGCTGACGCGAACGTTCAGGTCGGGGGCGTCTTCGTACAAGTCGTTCTGGTTCAAGGCCTCAAAACGCAGCTTGTCGCACGCGTCTGATGCATTGGAAATCAGCTCGCGCAAGAAGATTTCCTTGTTGGAATACAGCGAGTGGGTAACCAGGTGCAGCAGTTGTGCGACTTCGGCTTGAAAGGAAAGGGTTTGGCGTGTCATGGTGGTTTGAAAAAGGCAAAGTGGAAAAACAAACGCCCCTGAGTTAGGGGCGTTGTTACCTTTTTCAAGGTCCCGCAGGGTTTGGGAAACACTGCGTTAGTAGCGGCAGGAGCCGCCGGGCTGATCAGTTCAGCGAGAACACGCGTGAGCCTGCTGGCTCGATGCTGCGGTTTTTGGCCACTTTTTCAGCTTCGGCGCGTACGTCGGTCACGTCGCGCTTGCCGGCAAAGCCCAAAACGCGCGAACCATTTGGCTCGGTGCTGCGGGTGGCGGCAACTTGTTCGCCTTCTGCGCGCACTTCAGCCACCGTGCGCTTGCCGTCAATTTGCATGGCCAGTTGTTGCGAAGGGTCTGCTTCACCAGATGCTGCGTGAGCACCTACAGAAGCCAGGAAGCCAAAGGAAGCGATAGCGATCAGAGCAGAGATTTTCATGATGGGAGCCTTTCAGTTAATAAACAGCCATTACAGGATTCCGGTCATTCGCTACTCAAACTAGTCTTTTGCGTCAACCGTGTAAGTACTGTATTGGTTGCAAATTAGCGGCTTATTAGCGGATTGGTGCGAGGGTTATATGGGAATTAGCAACACATTTGGCGACGAGTACGAAGGGAAGCCGGGGTCAGGGCTGGGCAGGACGCAGAGTTCGCAGAGTTCGCAGTGGTTATGCAGAAGTCGCAAAAAGGGTCAGGAATGGTGGGTCAGGAAAAATGGGGATGCACTGGCTTGTTTTCTTGGAGGCGTCTGCCGTCGCCGCGCAATGACGGCGCCGTCAATGACCGTTCTCAGGCTGTTACTTCCCATTTACAGGCAAAAAGTGCCGCCCGCCCTTTTATAAACTGCTCAAACAGCTATGTTTTTAATAGCAAACAAGCCCGCATCACTTAAACGCCCTGTGCCTCCAACCGTGCTACCAGGCCGCTGCGATCGTCCCGGTTGCGCAGCGCAATGCGCATGCCGCAGCGCTGGGCGGCCGCCTGCGCAATGGCCAGGCCCAGTCCGCTGCCGCCCACTTCACTGCCAGGCACACGAAAGAAACGGTCAAACACGCGGTCAATCAAATGCGGCGGAATACCGGGCCCGGTATCGGTGACCTCAATGGCCAGACGACCCGCGTCGGCTTTGAGCTGCACATCCACCACGCCACCTGCGGGGGTGTAGCGCAGGGCGTTATCAATCAGGTTGTCCAGCGCGCTGCGCAAGTCGGCTGGCGGGCAGCGCAGGGTGGCGTTGGGGGCCACGCGCTGGGTGGGCACAGGGGGTTCGCACAGGCCCAGGTCAATGTTGCGCTGGTCTGCCAGCACGATCAGGTCGCTGATGCTGGTGCGCAGCAGCTCGTTCACATTCACCTCGCTGGTGGTGAATTCGGGCAGGTTGGCCGCTGCCGAATGCGCGTCAGTGGCTAATGCCTGTTGACGCGACAGCTTGAGCATTTGATCCACCAGACGTTGCGCCCGCTGCACGCCTGCCTCGAGCTGGGCAAAACGCTGCTCGCTGGCCGGGCATGCCGCATCACCGCGCATATTTTCCAGTTGCAGGCTGATGGCTGCCATGGGCGTGCGCAGCTCGTGTGCGGCGTCCTGCACAAACCGGCGCTGGTTACCAAACGCATCGCGCAGGCGGGACAGCAGGCTGTTAAACGATTCCACCAGGGGCGCAATTTCACCCGGCACGCGCGACAGCGACAGTTCCTTGATGGAGTTTTCATCTTGTGCGGCCACCTGGCTGGCCAGGTCTTTCAGCTCACGCGAGGCAATGGCGGCCACGCACCACAAGACGAAGGCCGACAGGGGCAGCAAGACCAACAGAGGCGCAATCACGCCCCAGGCCCGGCTTGCCGCCAGATGGTTGCGAAATTCGCCGCTTTGCACCACCTGCACCCGCATGCCGGTTTTCCCCCCGGTTTTGACCTGGCCCGGCGGCGCGGTGTAGACCCGCCAGTGGGCGTCGGCCGCTTGCACATTGGCAAACCCTGATGCGTCTCGCAAACCCAGGCTCAACTGCGGCCACGAGCTGGCTTGCAAACCGCCCGAGGCGGAATACACCTGAATCACATAGGTGCCCCATTCGCGCACCCGCTCTTCGCTGGGCATTTGCAAGGCCAGCGGTTCGTCCTGCAAGGCCAGCGACTCGGCCAGTACCTGCATCTGGCTGTCCATGAAGGTGCTGACCATGCGGTTGTAGCTCCAGTAAGACAGGGCTGCGGAGCCTGCGCCCACCAATACAAACACCGGCAGCAGCCACACCAGCAGCGCACGGCGCAGCGAGCACATGGGGCCAGCGGAAAAAACATGCAGTGCCATGGTTTGGCCCTCAAGCAGTGGTTTGTGCCAGCGTGCGTGGGCTGGCGGGTACGGCGGGTACAGCGGGCAGGTCGGCAATACGCCAGCCCAGGCCGCGCACATTGCGAATGGTGTCCGCGCCGAACTTGCGGCGCATGCCGTGAATGAGCACATCCACCGCGTTGCTGCTGACCTCTTCGCCCCAGCCATAAATGCGGGACTCCAGCTGGTCGCGCGACAAAATTGCACCTGAGCGCTCCAGCAGCGCATGCATCAGTGCGTATTCGCGTGCTGACAGGGCGTGGCGATCACCACTGATGATGGCTTCCCGCGAGGTCAAGTCCAGCTGCACGCCGCCGTTACCGATGATGGAATGCGCGCTGCCATCACGCCTGCGCACCACGGCGCGCATACGGGCCAGCAGCTCACGAAACTCAAACGGTTTGACCAGGTAGTCGTCGGCCCCCAGATCCAGCCCGGCCACACGGTCATCCAGCCCGTCGCGGGCCGTGAGCACCAAAATCGGTGTCGGGTTGTTTTGTGCGCGCGCCCGGCGCAGCACCTCGGTGCCATCGCGCTTGGGCAAGCCCAGATCAAGCAGCACACAGGCGTAACCGCCTTCGGACGCTGCGCCATTGGCCACGTCATCCAACGCCGACTGCGCCAGCTCGCCATCACGCACCCAATCGACCGACCAGCCGTTGTTCCCCAGCGCCTGGGCCAGGCTGCGGCCAATCATGTCGTCGTCTTCCACCAGCAAAACACGCATGGCTTACTTTCTGCTTCGTTTAGAAAAACCGGTTCACCGGTAAACCCTTGTCCCACCGCGCTACCCGTCGCGCCAGACGCCAGCGGTAAACCAGCTTCACGGAAAAAAACACGACCGTCAAGGTGGTCAGGGCAAGCAGGGCAGGGTGATCAAGGGCAGGCATTTTTGGCTCCAGGCCAAGTAGGGGGTAAGCGATAGTGCCGCCGGTGCCTTAGCTGCGCATTAGGCAGGCCGGTCAGCGAGCAAAGTACATGTGACCAAATTCATCTAGCGGTGCACCGACGTGGCAGCGACACTGGGCGCACGGCAGTAAGCCGATACGACTGAGACGCTATATGCTCCTAATATAATAGCTGCTTGAGCAGTATTTAAAAGGGCTTGACCCCGATTTGACCTAAATCTTAAGCTGAATGGGAACACCGATGAACCGCTCTTTTATCAAATTGGCCACCAGCGTGTGCGCCGCCATGCTGGTGCTACCGGCGCAGGCCCAGAACATCAAACCCGGCCAATACGACTACACCGCCAAAACCGAAATGATGGGTATGACGATCCCGGTCAATTTCAAGCAATGCGTCACGCAGAAAGACGTTGACTCCAACAGCGCTTACGTCAACCAGCAAACTGCCGAAGGCTGCACGCCGCCGCAGGTCACCCGCAACGGTGCGGCGATCACGGTCAAATTTGCATGCAGCAAACCCAAAATGACCGGCGAAGGGACTGGCACGGTAGGCGATGAGCAGTTTTCCATCAATATGAAAGTGATTCAGCATGAGATGGGCAACGCGGTCATGCAAACCCAACTCAGTGCCAAGCGGATGGGTAACTGCTAACGCGTAATTTGCAGCGCAGCTTTACAAAGCTGAAACCCCCGCGCCACAGAAGGCCAACACCCGCACAGGGGGTGCTTTCTACAATGGCTCGATGAAACGACCCAGCTGGAAGATCGGTGTGGCGGCTCTGGCCGTGGTGGCTGCCATAGGCGGCGGCGTGTGGTGGGCTATGCAGAGCGGCAAAGCCGAAGTGCAGTACCGCACCGCCAAGATTGAGCGCGGACCTTTAAGTGCCACAGTGTCGGCCAGCGGCGCTGTGAATCCGGTCACGCAGGTCTCGGTGGGCACCCAGGTGTCGGGCCAGATCAAAGAACTGTATGTTGACTTCAACTCCGAGGTGAAGGCCGGGCAGTTGATTGCGGTGATCGACCCTGAATCCATTGAATACCGGGTGCGCCAGGCCCAGGCCGATACCGACGTGGCGCGGGCCGCCGTGCTGACTGCGCAGGCCAATGCAGCCGCTGGCCGCGCCGGTGTGTCGCGCGCGCAGAGCGATTTGGTAGAAGCCCAGCGCAGCCACACCCGCAACCAGAGTCTGCA
>JAYUXO010000409.1:0-7158 GCA_043753505.1 Comamonadaceae bacterium | reverse complement strand
GCGGCCTGTCGGGCGTGGAATACGACGCAGCCAACAAACGCTTCCTGTTCATCAGCGACGACCGAACCACCACCGACTCAGCCAACCCGCCGCGCATGTACACCGCCAACCTGAACTACGACGCCGCCGGCTTTACGGGCGTCACATTCCTGTCCACCATCAAGATGAAGCAGCCCAACGGCAGCGACTACGCCAAGGTGCCTGATGCGACTGTGGCCGACCCCGAAGCCGTGCGCATTGACCCAGTGACCGGTAATTACGTGTGGGTCAGCGAAGGCGACCGCACGCTGACCAGCACGCCCACCCGCGTGATCAACCCCTTCATCCGCGAAATCCGCCCTGACGGCACCCATGTGCGCGAGTACACCCTGCCATCGATGTTTGCCATGTCTGCCACAGAAACCGGCCCGCGTGGCAATGCTGTGTTTGAAGGCCTGGCCTTCACGCCAGACAAAACCAAAGCTGTGGTCATCATGGAAGGCGCGCTGTTTCAAGACGGCACCTCGCCCACCAACACCACTGGCTCAGTCGCCCGCATCACGGTATTTGACCGTGCAACTGGCCTGGCCAGCGCCCAGTACGCCTACCGCATCGACCCCGTGCAAGTGCTATCCACCCCCACTGGATCGTTCACCGTCAACGGCCCCACTGAAATTCTGGCTCTGAGCAACACCCGCTTCCTGGTGCTGGAGCGCAGCTTCTCGGTGGGTGTGGTGGGCAACCAGGTGCGCTTGTATGAGATCGACATCTCCGCAGCGACGAACGTGCTGACCGCCCCTGCCCTGGCCGGTGCCAGTTACACAGCCGTGACCAAAAAGCTCGTGCTCAACTTTGAAACCATCAAACCCCGCGTTGGCCAGATCGCCAACCTGGAAGGCATCACCTTCGGCCCCCGCCTGCCCAATGGCCGCGACACCCTGGTGGTAGTGGCCGACGACAACTTCCCCACGGCTGACTCCGAAACAGACCGCAACCAGATTCTGGTGTTTGAAGTGGTTCCTTGAGTGGAGCTCCCTGCTCGGTCTCCAGCACAAACGCTCTGTTTTTGATAGCTGCTTGAGCAGTTTTTACAAGGGCTGATGGCCGTTTTGCGCAGATATCTCGAGCTGAAGGTCCACTGAACCGGACAGCAGACGAACTCGTCGGCATGGGAATGCATTTCCCGGTTTGGCCAATCCGATGAGCATTCGAACTCCGGGACGAGCCAGCCATGTCCATAGCATCGGTGAATGCGTCAGTTCAGGGCGCGATGGCGCAAGTGGTATTGCGTACTGCTTTGCACCTGAGCGCCACTGATCTACAAGCCATGGCGGTCTATCTGAAAGCTTTGCCGGGCGGCTTTGCCGCTACCACCTCCGCCGACCCCCGCCCCTTCGGCATGCCGCCGTATCTGCTGGACTTGAGCGACGCCCAAATAGCCGCAGTGCTCACCCACATCCGCAACCAATGGGGCAACCAGGCGGCTGCGGTGACGTCGCTGCAGGTGCTGAAACTAAGGTGCGGTTGACACCAACAAGCCAGACGACGGTTAAAAACAACCAGACCGTGTCGTTTACAAGCCAAAACAGGATCCAACCCAGGTATATATTGCTGAAGCAGCTATGTTAACCATAGCAAAATGCGCTGGTTGACCCGCCATCGGCCCGTGCAAAAATACCAAATTCATCACCCAAGGGACGGCCTTCATGCTCACTGGTGAACTTCGCAGCCAAGTCGACGCGATCTGGAATTGATTCTGGTCGGGAGGCATTTCCAACCCGCTGGAGGTCATGGAGCAAATCACCTACCTGCTGTTTTTACGCCGCCTGGACGACCTGCACACCCTGGAAGTAAACAAGTCGCTGCGCCTGGGCAAGCCCCTGGAACGCAGCGTCTTCCCTGACGGCAACGATGCAAAGGGGCGGCGCTTTGATGACCTGCGCTGGTCGCGCTTCAAACACTTTGCCCCAGCCGACATGTACACCGTGGTGGCCGAATATGTGTTCCCGTTTCTGCGCACCGGCGTAGGTGCATCAGGAACGGGGGACGGCTCCACCTACGCCCACCACATGAAAGACGCGCGCTTCACCATTCCCACGCCCGCGCTGCTGGCCAAGGTGGTTGACCTGCTGGCCAACGTGCCCATGGACGACCGCGACACCAAGGGCGACCTGTATGAATACATGCTGGGCAAAATTGCCAGCGCCGGGCAAAACGGCCAGTTCCGCACGCCGCGCCACATCATCCAGCGCATGGTGGCGCTCACCGCCCCCACCGCCAAAGACGTGATTTGCGACCCCGCCAGCGGCACCTGCGGCTTTCTGGTCGCCGCAGGCGAATACCTGCGCCGCAAGCACCCGGAACTGTTGCGCGACCCGGTGGCCCGCGAGCACTTTCACTCGCGCATGTTCCACGGCTACGACTTTGACAACACCATGCTGCGCATTGGCAGCATGAACATGGCCCTGCACGGCGTGGACAACCCCAACATCCGCTACCAGGACTCCCTGGCCCAAGACCATGCGGGCGACGAAGAAAAATACTCCCTCATCCTGGCCAACCCGCCCTTTGCCGGCTCGCTGGACTTTGAGAACACCGCCAAAGACCTGCTGGCCATCGTCAAGACCAAAAAAACCGAGCTGTTGTTTCTGGCCCTGTTCCTGCGCCTGCTCAAGCCCGGTGGCCGCGCCGACGTCATCGTGCCCGGCGGCGTGCTGTTTGGCAGCAGCACCACGCACAAAGCCCTGCGCAAAATGCTGGTGGAAGACCACAAGCTCGACGGCATCGTCAGCCTGCCCGGCGGCGTGTTCAAGCCTTATGCGGGCGTGAGCACCGCCATCCTGTTCTTCACCAAAACCAACAGTGGCGGCACCGACCACGTGTGGTTTTACGACCTGAAAACTGACGGCTACAGCTTGGACGACAAACGCCAGCCCTTGATACCTGAAGGCTAATTGGGCCTCCAGCCCTTGCAGAACCTGCTCAACCAGCTATCAAAAGAAGAGCATTTAAAGAACAACCTGCCGGATGTGCTGACCCGCTGGGCACAGCGCGAAGGGGCCGAGCGCGAGCGCAGCCGCACCGAGCAAAGCTTCTGCGTGCCCAAGGCCGACATCGCCGCCAACGGCTACGACCTGAGCATCAACCGCTACAAAGAAGTGGTGCATGCGCAGGTGCAGCACCGCGCGCCGTCGGAAATTTTGGTGGCGCTGGCCAGTCTGGAGGATGAGACCGCGGTGGGAATGAAAGTGTTGGAGAAAATGCTTGCGAAAGAAATGTGATGCTCAAATAACTGTTATTTGAGTCTCAAAGAATAGTTAAACTGCCAACCATGCAAAACCTCAACCTCGAACAACTCAAAGCCGCCACCGCTGCCGGTGGTGTCACTGGCATCACCCTGCGCGGCGACGGCGCGGCCTTTGTGGTCAGCGTGCACACCCAGCGCGACGAGGGCATTTTGGTTACCTCCAAAAAGCAGCCCCGCCGTTTTGCCGACCCCCGTAAAGCCCTGCAGGTGCTGCGCGGCTTGGGCTGGAGCGAATGCCGCATCGACGCCACCCAATGGCACCCCGAAGAGCGGGATGCAGAAAAAGTGGCCCGCCCCGACCGCAGCGCCGCCCTGAAAGCCGCACACGAAGCCGCGCAGGCTGATGCCGATTACGACCGCTGGTTTCGCGCCAAGGCCCAAGCTGCAATTGATGGACTGAAAGACGGCACCAACACGCCTTACACACCAGAGGAATGGGAAGTCCGGCGGGCTGAAATTTTCGCCCGCTTCAAAGGCAAGCACACCGCATGAGTCGCTTTTTGCATGTCGTTCGGACGCCACGCTACGACAGCGACTTGATCGCTACCGGGCAATACATCGAGCAGCGCAATCCCGCCGCCGCCTACGACATGGTGAGACTGCTGGAGCAACAAGTAGACAGCCTGTCCGACCCCAACTTTCCCCGCCGCCTGGGCCGCGTGCCTGGCACGCTGGAGCTGGTGGCGCACCCCAACTACATCGTTCTTGTGACGCAAACCGACACCACCGCGACCGCTCTGGCCGTGATGCATGTTGCCCGGCAATATCCATGACGTGGCTTGCCTTTTTTGTAGCGGGAAGTCTTGGTGCCAGAGCGCTCTGCTTCGTGTCCCCCGCCCGCGTTGCGGGCTCCTCCTTGACCTGCGCCGAACGCTCAGTCACCAAGGCTTCTGGCCCATGTGGAATCAGCGCGAACAGCTATTGAAATGAGAGTGATATGAGCGGTATGTGGACGCGAATGTTGGGTTGGCAGGGAAGTTGAAATGAGCGCACTCGCCACCTTACCCATGCGCTCGCTGCTTGACATCACCCAGAAGGCCAGGCAGTCCAAAGGCAGAGCTCACGTTTGGTGTCTCAACCTGGATCAAATTGAGTCCCATAGCGGAAAAGTGCTGTCGAAATTAAAGATGGTGGCATCCGGCGTTGGATCGTCGACCTACGGCTTTGAGGCGGGCACGGTGCTGTATTCAAAGCTGCGTCCATACCTAAACAAAGTCGTCGTTGCTGATGCGGACGGCATCGCCACAACCGAGCTTGTTCCATTGCGTTGTGACGAGTCCAAGGCAATGCCGTACTACCTTGCTCACTTTTTGCGCTCCCCTGTGTTTTTAGCATTCGCAACAAACGTGGTGGCGGGGGCTAAGGTGCACCGCATGGTCATGGGCGATTTTTGGAACTACCCGGTTCCCCTCCCCCCGCTAAATGATCAACGCCGCATCACCGCTATCCTGGACCAGGCCGAAACCCTCCGAACCCAACGCCGCCAAGCCCTGGCCCACCTCGACACCCTCACCCAGTCCCTCTTTCACGGTATGTTTGGCGACTCGGTGGCAAATGACCGAGGTTGGCCTAATGTTCTGCGTTTGGGCGAGGTTGCAGATATCGCCTCCGGCGTGACAAAAGGGCGGAACCTTGAAGGCAAGGCCACGCGTAAGCTGCCTTATTTGGCAGTAGTCAACGTGCAAGACAAGTCGTTGCGGCTGGACGAAATCAAGAGCATCGACGCGACGGACGATGAAATTCAGCGCTACCGTTTGCAAAAGAACGACCTGCTGCTGACCGAAGGTGGCGACCCCGACAAGCTGGGCCGCGGTACGCTTTGGAATGACGAATTACCCGAGTGCATTCACCAGAACCACATCTTTCGGGTGCGACTTACCACTGAGCTTTTGACCCCGTTATTTTTGAATTGGATTGTTGGCAGTCCGCGCGGGAAAAAGTACTTCTTGAGATCAGCCAAGCAAACGACGGGCATTGCTTCGATCAACATGACGCAGCTAAAAGGCTTCCCTCTGCTGGTCCCCCCACTCCCCCTCCAACAAACCTTCGCCACCCGCATCCACGCCATCGAAGCCCTCAAAGCCACCCACCGCACCGCCCTGGCCCAGCTGGATGCCCTGTTTGCCTCGCTGCAGCAACGGGCGTTTGCGGGGGAGCTTTAAGCTGAAACAAGCGGCACAATCCAACTTCACACCCAATTCTCGGGAGAGCAACATGGACAGAATTACCCTGGAACCCGGCAAGCGTGGCGGGAGGCCCTGCGTGCGCGACTTGCGCATCACGGTGTACGACGTGCTGTCCATGCTTTCCAGCGGCATGTCAACTGCTGAAATCCTGGACGATTTCCCGGAACTCAGCGAGCAGGACATCACGGCCGTGTTGGCGTTTGCGGCTGACCGGGAGCACCAGGTCTATTCGCTCAAGGCGCAATGAAGCTGCTGCTGGACGAAAACCTGTCGCGCCGCTTGGTGCCTTTTTTGCAGCACGATTACCCCGATACCAGCCAAGTGGTGTTGCTGGGGTTGGAATCGGCCCCGGATCGTGTGGTGTGGCAAAAGGCCAAAGATGACGGGTACGTGATCGTCACCCGCGATGCGGATTTTCAGGAGCTTTCGCTGGTGTGGGGGCAGCCGCCCAAGGTGGTTCGGCTGCGCACCTTGAACCAGACGCGGGCAGCGACGTTGAAGGTGCTGATCGATAACCGGGAATTGATTGCCGAATCGCTGCTGACCCATGGTCTGGCATCGGTAGAAATTGTTCCCTGAAGCGGCCCACGCAAAACTGACCCGTATGAGCAACTTCACCTTCCTGCAGACCGAATGGCCTGCGATAGCGTCGCAGTAGAAAACTGGGATTTCAATCATCATCATTTTTCGATGTCCTGCTGCGTGTTGCCGTAAGCAAATCAATGCCGGGATCAGGCAGGCCAGAGTCAACACTTAGGGTCGACTCCGGGATCACCACGCTTAACATTGGCCGCAAGCTGGGTTTCCTGCGCAACTTGCTGGAGGGGCGAATCTGTTTCGCAAAACGTCTATTTTCCTTGCAGTAAGCTTGTCACGAGGCTTCGTGGCAACGCAAAAGAATTTCATGACCATCAAAAATTCGACCGTTACTACTCACTTTGGGCCTACGGCAACGTGCTGCGGGGCGGCATGAGCCTCGTCAAGTCCAAACAACGCGTCGCCGACCACGGCGAAGTCTTTACTCCAGCGTGGATGGTTGAGGCCATGCTGGACCTGGTGAAGGACGAGACCGAACGCATTGACTCCCGCTTTCTGGAGCCCGCGTGCGGCAGTGGCAACTTCATCGTGCAAATACTCAAACGCAAACTTGCGGCGGTGGAACTCAAATTCGGCAAGTCTGACTTCGAGCGGCAGCATTACGCATTGTTGGGGTTGATGTGCATCTACGGGATTGAGCTGCTGGTCGACAACATTGCCGAATGCCGCGCCAACGTGCTGGATGTATTTGCCGATTACCTCAAGCTGGATGAAGACGAGGACCTGTACCGGGCTGCAACGCATGTGCTGTCGACCAATTTAGTTCACGGCGACGCGCTGACCATGCGCGCCATAGGTGACATGGGCGACCAGCACGTCAAAGATCGTCCGCCCATCACTTTTGCCGAATGGGGCTACCTTGGCAAAGGCAAGTTTCAACGGCGTGACTTCCGGTTTGACGTGCTCACCGGCTCGTCAAAATATAGCGAGGAAGGTTCACTGTTTGCCGATCTGGGCAAGCATGAGATTTTTACACCCGTCAAAACCTACCCGCCCATGACGGTGCGCGAGCTGGCTTTATGCTGCAACTGACCCTTAAAGAATGGAAGGTTTTGAAATGCCAAATTGGCATATCAAGCCAACGCGCCA
>JAYUXO010000408.1:0-7166 GCA_043753505.1 Comamonadaceae bacterium | reverse complement strand
TGACGCATCCAGTCCGGTAACGGCGCCGATTTTTGGGCTGGAAAATTGATCCACACCGTGGTGCCACCACCGGCTGCGCACAACAACCCAGGTTGGTTGGCGCGCTCCATCGTTGCCCAGGTTTCAAAGCTGCTGCGGCCCACATCGCTCACATAGGTTTTCAGCAATACATCGCCCGGGTATGCCAACTGGCGATAAAAATTGCAGAAAGCATTGACGATGACCGGACCCTCGCCTTGCGGGTCGGGTGCGCAGCCGATGGAATGCATCCAGTCAATGCGGGCGGTTTCCAGGTAGCGAAAGTAGCTGGCATTGTTGACGTGACCCATGGCGTCCATGTCGCCCCAACGAATGGGCACCGTCATGGTGTAGACCAGCTTCTTGGTTTCCGGTATGTCCAGACGCATGGGTTTACCTTGATTGATTTACTATCATTTTGATAGCTGTTTGAGCAGTATTTATAAGGGCTGATGGCACTTTTTGGCAATAACCGTACGCTTCAGATACCAAATCCGTCATCTGCTGCAATCACGGCACCGTTGATAAAGTGACTCTGCCCACTGGCCAGCAGCACCACCAAAGCATCCAGGTCTTCGGGCTTGCCGATACGTTTACGCGGCAGCATTTGCACCAGCTTCTGGCCCTGCTCGGTCTGCCAGTGGTGGTGGTTGATTTCCGTGTCGATGTAGCCGGGGCAAATCGCATTCACGTTAATGCCGAACTTGCCCCACTCCATGGCCATGGCGCGCGTCATGTGCACCACCGCTGCCTTGCTCATGCAATACACACCAATTTGCGGCAGCACCTTCAGGCCCGCCATGCTGGCGATGTTGATGATGCGACCGCCTGTGTAGGTGCCGGGCGCTGCGCCCCGGGCGCGGGCCAACATGCGTTTGCCGACCTCTTGCGCCACGAAGAACGCGCCGCGCACGTTGGTGTTGAAGATGAAGTCGTAGTCTTCCTCGGCCACGTCTTGCAGACGTTGGGTGTTGCTAACGCCGGAGTTGTTCACCAGGATGTCGATGGAGCCGACTTCGGTTTCCGCCCGCGCGACAGCGGCTTTGATGCTTTGCGTGTCCGTCACGTCCAGCTCCACCACATGCGCGTCGCCACCAGCCGCTTCAATCTGCGCGCGCAGGTCTTTGAGTTTTTCCATGCGTCGGCTGGCCAGAACCACCGCAGCGCCAGCACCGGCCAGCGTTCGAGCGAATTGTTCGCCCAGGCCACCGGAGGCACCGGTAATGAAGGCGACACGGCCTGATAAGTCAATGCTGTATGCCATGGGGTTCTTTCGTAGGTGTGATTTCGTAGAAGTAATTTGTCAGCGGAGTCTAAAAATAAGCACGACCGTTCTATTGTGCAGTCTGCTGCATAAAATGCTTCGAAATTATCAGCGACACACTTCTCAGGAACACACCATGACCCACGACGAAATCATTGCCCAGTTCGGCCCGCGCGAAGCCATGGAATATGACGTGGTGGTGGTCGGCGGTGGCCCTGGCGGTTTGGCCACGGCCATCCGTCTCAAACAACTGGCTGCTGAAAAAGGCAAGGATGTGTCCGTGGTGGTGTTGGAAAAAGGCTCGGAGCCCGGTGCACACATTTTGTCGGGGGCGATCATGGATCCGCGTGCGCTGAACGAGCTGCTCCCCAACTGGAAAGAAATGGGTGCCCCGCTGAACCAGCCGGTAACCGACGACGCGATGATGTTTCTGGGCGAAACCGTGGGCTTTCGCACCCCCAATTTTGTGCTGCCCGAGTGCTTTCAAAACCATGGCAACTACATCATCAGCCTGAGCAACTTCACGCGCTGGCTGGCCACGCAGGCGGAAGGCCTGGGCGTGGAAATTTTCCCTGGTTTTGCAGCGGCTGAAGTGCTCTACACCGCCGATGGTTCAGTCAAAGGTGTCGCCACCGGCAACATGGGCGTGGGCAAAGACGGGGAGCCCACCGACAACTTTCAGCTGGGCATGGAGCTGCATGCAAAGTACACCGTGTTCGCCGAAGGCTCGCGTGGCCATCTGGGAAAGCAGCTGATTGCCAGATTCAAACTGGACGAGGGCAAAGACCCGCAAAGCTACGGCCTGGGTATCAAGGAGCTGTGGGAAATTGACCCCAAGCGCCACCAGAGCGGCTTTGTGATGCACACCGCCGGCTGGCCCATGGACAGCAGCACCTACGGCGGCTCGTTCATGTACCACATGGCGGACAACAAAGTCACCTTGGGCTTCATCACCGGCCTGGACTATGCCAACCCCTACCTGAGCCCGTTTGAAGAGTTCCAGCGCTGGAAGCTGCACCCCAACATCCGCTGGTACCTGGAAGGCGACGAGGCGCACGGCATCAAACCTGCCAAGCGTCTGGGCTACGGTGCGCGGTCCATTACAGCGGGTGGTTTGATGAGCCTGCCCAAAACCGTATTTCCCGGTGGCGCGCTGGTGGGTTGCGACGCGGGCTTCTTGAACGTGAGCCGCATCAAGGGCAGCCACGCCGCGATCAAGACCGGGATGCTGGCCGCCGAAGCGGCTTACGACGCCGTGACCGCAGGCCGCCAACACGACGAGCTGAGTGCCTACCCCGAGGCGTTTGAAAAAAGCTGGTTGCACACCGAGCTGCACAAGTCGCGCAACTTCAAGGCCTGGTTCAAAAAAGGCCTGACTGTGGCCACGCTGATGAATGGTGTAGAGCAGTTCGCCCTGCGCGGCCACGTGCCCTGGACCCTTCGCCGGGGCATGCCTGACCATGCTTACCTGAAGCCCGCAGCAGACTGCAAACCTATCGAATACCCCAAGCCCGACGGCAAGCTGACGTTTGACCGCTTGAGTTCGGTCTTCATCAGCAACACCAACCACCAAGAGCACCAGCCTGCGCACTTGACCTTGAAAGACGCCTCGGTGCCGGTCGCCATCAATCTGGCGAAATACGCGGGGCCCGAAGCGCGTTACTGCCCGGCGGGCGTTTATGAATATGTGAAAAACGCTGACAACTCCGACCGCCTGCAGATCAACGCGCAAAACTGCGTGCATTGCAAAACCTGTGACATCAAAGACCCTACGCAAAACATTGTGTGGGTGACGCCTGAGGGCGGCGGCGGGCCGAATTACGTCGGGATGTAGCCGGTATGTAGCTGGTATGTAGCTGGTGTGTGCCTGTCGTGTTTTAGCGGCAACCGGTGTCGTGCGCTATAAACACGATTCATTACTCTGGAGCAAGTCGTGGCATTAGCGCGTTTGCACAAACGCAACTGGATCTACATCAGGTTGCCGATTGCCATGGCTGCGGTATTGATCATGATATGGGTGTGGCGCAGCTTCATGCCCTTACCGCCAGACGAGATCAGCCTTTCGTCTGGCTTGATCGAGGGTGAGTATTACCAGTACGCCCAGCAATACGCCACCAAATTTGCCGAGCACGGCATCGTGGTCAACATTCTGACTTCAGACGGTGCCGCTCAAAATCTTGAGCGACTGCGCCGCTTGGCCGCACCGCATGCCGACTTGGCTTTTGTACAGAGCACCGGCGAAACCGAGGTGTATGAACCAGGACAAACCGGGCGATTGCAGTCGCTGGGCAAGATTGACATCGAGCCGATCTGGATTTTTTCACGCCAGAACTTGATGGAGCTGACGCAATTGCAGGGGCAACGGGTGTCGTTAGGCCCCACTGGTAGCGGCACCCGGCGCGTGGCTTTAGCTTTGCTGGAGCAGGCGCAGCTCACACCCAGCGATGTGGTGGAGTCCAAACTCAACGGTGCGGCGGCCGCCGATGCCTTGCGCCGCGGGGAGCTGGATGTGATGTTTTGGGTCTCCAGCGGGCGGTCGCCTTTAGCCAGGTCATTGCTTGCGACCCCAGGCATTCAATTGCTTCAACTGCGCCATGCAGCGGCGCTCACCGAACGCCTCAGGCAGTTGGAACCCCGATTGCTGCCGCAATCCGCCATTGATCCGGCAAACCGCATTCTGGCGCGCGATACGGTGCTGCTGACCACTTCAGCCAGCCTGGTAGCACGAGACGATCTGGACCCTGCCTTGCAACGTCTGGCCGTTCAAATTGCCACCGAGATACACAGCGCTGGCGGTCTGTTTCACCGCGCAGGTGACTTTCCAACCTTCAAAAAACCGGACTTTCCGGTTGCCCCTCAGGCTCGCCAGACAATGGCTTATGGGCGACCCTGGTTGGAACAAGCGCTGCCATTCTGGTCGGCGCAAATCGCAACCCGTGTGCTGCTGATCTGCGTGCCGCTGACTTTGCTGGCAATCTGGCTGAGCGCTTTGCTGCCAGCCTACTTGCGTTGGTTGATTGAAAGCCGGGTGACACGCTGGTACGGTGAACTGAAGTACATCGAACTGGACTTGCTGGAAAAAAAGAAACTGTCGGGCCTGGATCGGGCACGCCACGCCCAACGGCTGGACGCAATGGAAAAAAAAATTGCAACCACAGACATGCCGGACTATTTGATGGAGCGCTGGTATCTGCTTCGCGTACACATCAACTATGTACGCGGTCATCTGCACCGGGAAATGGGGCGGTAAGGGACGATGAAAACACGCGCCTTGCTTTTGTACCGTCGTCGTTGGGGCATGTTGTACCTGCCCGTGTTGCTTTTGGCGTCGCTGCTCACCGTTGTGGCCGCGCGTTACTGGTTTCCGCTACCACCCACAACACTAGCCCTGTCGGCACCCAAACCCGGTGCCGGCTTTGCGCCACTGGCCGAGCGCTACCGCAAGGAATTGGCGCACCGTGGCATTACGCTAGAGCTGTCCAACAGTGAAACCCTGGCGCATTTGTTGATCGGTCAACTCACAGACGCCCTGAATCCGGTAGGTGCCACCTTTGCAGCTGGCCTGCTGAGTAACAGCGTGCCGCTCAAGACAACCAGAACGCAATACACCTCGGTACAGGCACTGGCCATTCTGGGTAAACACCCGGTCTGGGTGTTCACCAACGATGAGCGCATCAACAGCATGTCCCAGCTGCGAGGCAAGCGTATTGCCGCCGGACCTGTAAGCAGCATGACGCGCGAGGCTGCCCAGCTGTTGCTGTTGCAAGCGCAGATCTCAGACAACCAGGTGGTGTGGGAACAAGAGTTGGCTGCAATGCCGGCTGGCGATGCGCTGTTTCGAGGCCAGATTGATGCGGTCTTCGTGATTGCCGACAGCGAGGCACCGGTGATCCGCATGCTGAGCCGAACAGACAACATCTACATGGTCGGGGTTGCCCGCGCCAATGCCCTCACGGCGCTTGAGCCACGCCTGTGGGCGACGGTACTGCCGCAGGGTGCCATCGAGCTGCGCGGCAACGTGCCACCCAAAGACCTGACGCTGCTGTACACCAACAACCATCTGGTTATTCGAAGTGACATGCATCCCGCCCTGCAACGGGTGTTGCTGGATGTGGCCACTGAAATACACGCAGTTCCAACCCTGCTGCAACAACAGGATGAGTACCCGGATTTTCTGGGAACCGACTTTGCCTTGTCACCCCATGCACTGCGCTACTCCAAGGGATACAGACCCTGGCTGGAGCAGATCTTCCCGTATTGGTGGGCGCAGTTGGCACATTTGGTGTTGTATGGCGTATTGCCGATCCTGGTGCTAACCGCCCTTGCCCTGGTCTGGATACCCAGCTTGTTCAGCCTGCGTGTCAGTGCCGTGCTGTCTCACTACTACGGCGAACTGAAATTCCTGGAGCACGACATGGACAGTGTGATAGCAGACAAACCCATGGCCATGAAGAGCATGTTGGCCAAACTGGACAACATGGAGCGCGATGTGACCAGCCTGGATTTGCCTGATCGCTATGCGGACCGCTGGTATACCCTGCGCGCGCACTTGTCAGCAGCGCAGGAGCGATTGCTTAAACTGCGGGCGCGATAACCCAGCAACCCAACCAACCTACGGAGATTTGCACATGGCAAAAGGTGAACAACGCAGCAACAAAATGGCCAAGAAACAAAAAAAGGACAATTCGCCACCCAAAGAAGGCGGCTTGTCGGACCGGCCCACCCCGCCCATTACTGCCGTCATCCCGCGCGGCAAAATTAAAACCAAGTAAGGCGGCATGGCGGGTCGTTATTTAAGCCGATTCAGCTGATCCTGAGCCTCCTGCACATCGCGCCCGTACTCGGCCAGGTAGCGTTCCCGCTCCTGGCTGGTCCACTCAGCAGGCGAAAAACTGTCGGTGCTGTAGCGCTGGCTGGTGTGCACCACCCCACCCTGACGGGCCATGAGCGCCCGGTCAGGGAAGGTGTCGGCTTGCAACAAAAAGCCATCCACATCAACCAGACGCAACGGAAACGCCGGGTTCTTATCCCGGATCAATGCTCCGAACAGGTTCAGCTTGAATTCAGCCGTACCCGCGGGCACTTCGTCGTTGAACTGAAGCAACGCGAACGGCGCACCTTTTGCATCAAAAACACGAGCGCTCACGACGTAGCGCCCCGCCACTTTCACCTGTGCTTTCAGGTAGAAATTCAGTGAACCGCCCTCTACTGCTTCGCGTACACCCGCCCAGGTGGCAGGCACCAGGGGTGCATACACCACATCGAAATGCGCAACCCCAGTCTCGCCCTGTGCAGTGACTTGTGCAAGCAGGCGGATGGTGCCGGCATGCTGGGCAAAACCCTGAGCAGACGGCGTCAAGCGGGCGCTGTAGGTCCCGTCGGAAGCCGCCGCATCAGCGTCTGTGCCGTTGTCAGAAAAAGGCACTTCCGCGGAAATGACGCTGATCAACGCGGTGGTATCCGGTATGGTTTGCGCCCGAGCGTTGTTAACCACCAGGGCGACCGGGTTGCCTTTGTCGTCGACCGCGCTCACCGTGAACTTGACCGATTCCGTGCCACCTAAAAATACCCGCTCTTGCGTGGTGCGCAGGCGAATGCCCTTAACAGCTTTTCCCGCCGCATCGCGCAGGGCTTTGTCTTCCGACACCGGGTCAAATGGGCGCACCTGGTCAGGGTGCTCACTCAAGGGGCGTGACTCGTGCGGGTAACGGGTGGCGTCGCGGTAACTGCTGTAGACCTGTTCAGCGCGTTCATAGCGCTGCTGCCACAGTGCCAGCTGCTCCTGACGGCTGGCCAGCCCCGCAGCGCTGAACGGGCCGCGGGCACCACTGGCAGGTGTACTTGGGCTCGCCAGCGCGCTCCCAACACCGGAAGGCGTGCCAGC
>JAYUXO010000407.1:0-2897 GCA_043753505.1 Comamonadaceae bacterium | reverse complement strand
TCCACAATGTCCAGCGCCACATAGGCACCGCGCTGGGCCTTGAAAGTTTTGTCGTCTTTGTTCCACTGCACCGCCACCAGATGAACGTAGGTGGTTTGGCCGTTTTGCTGGCGCTGGGCTGACAGCGTGTGCAGGCTGCTGGCGGGCGCGGAATACATGACGAACTGGCTACGCGAGGTGGCCAACGGTGCTTTGGTGAACGAATACGGAACCAGGTAACCGTTCCATTTGCCTACCCTGGCGTCTTTTGTCGAGTCATACAGCAGGGTAAAGCCTTGGGCGGCCAACTCGGTGGCGTAATTGCGGAAGACCTCTACGCTGGTGGCGTCGCCCGCTGCTTCGTACCAGATGCGTGTGCGCTCACCTTCGGCCACTGTGGCGGGGCTGGCAAATTCGCGGCGACCCGTGGTGAGGTTGAATTTACTGAATGTGGAAGTGGGAATGTCCACCGCGTCAAAGCGCTTTTTGTCATAAGCCACGATCACCGAACCGGCAAATCGCTTGATGGCCGGGTGATCTTTGGCACCGGGCATGTCTTGCGCGAGCGCAGGAGTGAGCACTAGCAGGCAAATCAGAAAACTTAACGACGCGCGCAAGCAAGAAAGCGTTTGGCTCATGATGGGGATCCTTATGGAGGTCAAAAATTACCGCTGCATAGCGACGCTGGCATGCGAGCATTGCATGAAGGTGGTTTTGTAGGCCCCCGCTTTTGCCCCAAGTTTCCAAACACATTACAAACAATCACTTTTATGGTTCCCCACCTCATCACCGCGCTGACCGGCCCTATCAACGAGCTGGAGCAGCGCATTCTGGATTCCATGCCGGCCATTGAGCGTTGGTTCCGCCTGGAGTGGATGGAGCACACGCCACCGTTTTACAGCTCAGTGGACGTACGCAACGCAGGCTTCAAGCTGGCCCCGGTCGACACCAACCTGTTTCCTACTGGCTGGAACCACCTGACGCCGCAAATGCTGCCGCTGGCCGTGCAATCGGCCATGGCGGCAATTGAGAAAATCTGCCCTGAAGCGCGAAACCTGCTGCTGATCCCGGAAAACGACACGCGCAGCAGCTTTTATTTGAGCGGCGTGGCGCAGCTCACGCGCATTTTTCACATGGCCGGTTTGAATGTGCGGATCGGCTCCATCAGCCCCGATATCAAGGTGGCCACCACCATCAACCTGCAAAGCGGCGAGCAGATTACGCTGGAGCCGGTGGTGCGAAAAAAAGGTGGAGGCAAAGGTCGTTTAGGGCTGAAAGACTTCGACCCTTGCACCATTTTGCTGAACAACGACCTGGCGGCAGGTGCACCCGGCATTCTGGAAGACATACACGAGCAATACCTGCTGCCGCCCCTGCACGCGGGCTGGAGCGTGCGTCGCAAAAGCCAGCACTTTCAGGCTTATGAAGAGGTTTCCAAGCGCTTTGGCAAGCTGCTGGGCGTCGACCCGTGGCTGATCAACCCAATGTTCACCCCATGCGGTGTGGTTGATTTCACAGATGTCGCCAGCCTGGAGACTTTGAGCACCCAGGTGGATGCGCTGCTGACCAAAATTCGCCGCAAGTACAAGGAATACGGCATCAACGAAAAGCCGTTTGTGGTGGTGAAAGTGGACAACGGCAATTGCGGCATGGGCATCATGGCCGTGCGCGAAGCCAAGGAGGTTCTGGTTCTGGCAGACGCGAGCAAGCGTCCGCTGGCACCCGGCCAAACCAGCTGCGAGATCGTGATTCAGGAAGGCGTGCAAACCCACGAGCGCATGAACGACGCGGTGGCAGAGCCGGTCGTTTACATGATGGACCGCTACGTGGTGGGTGGTTTTTATCGCATCCACGCCGAACGCGGCACGAATGAGAGCCTGGCCGCACCGGGCTCCAGCTTTGTGCCGCTGGCCTTCGCAGAGAGCGCGCAGCTGCCGCAACCCGGGCAGAAACCGGGTGCCAGCGCGCCCAATCGCTTCTATATGTACGGCGTCATTGGGCGCCTGGCCATGCTGGCCGCCAGCTACGAGCTGGAAGCGACCGACCCGGATGCCGAGGTTTACGAGTAAGCCCTGCCAAACGCCGTTATACGTAGTTGTTGCACTGCAACAAAGTTACCGCCTAACCGTTTTTTGGCCAGATTCTTGAGTTGAAGCCTGCGCACGGCGGGCGCACAATCGCGTTCCCTACAGTTTCGGAACCCCGCTGACACCCAGAAACCCTGGGGATCTTCAAGAACGGGGCAATTCAGTGCAAAGCTCAAAGTCTTCGCTTGCCGCGCTCACGGTCGGCGCAATTGGTGTGGTGTATGGCGACATTGGCACCTCGGTGCTGTACGCCATGAAAGAGATCTTCGGATCGGGCCACGTGGCATTTACCCCCGACAACGTATACGGCATCCTGTCCATTATTTTTTGGACGCTCACCGTGATCGTGTCCATCAAATACGTGGTGCTTGTGCTGCGGGCCGACAACGAAGGCGAGGGCGGGCTGGTGGCCATGCTCACACTGGCCTCACGCGCGGTGCAGCACAAGCCGGCACTGCGGCGGGCGTTGCTGGTCATCGGTATTTTTGGCACCTGTCTGTTTTATGGCGACGGGGTGATCACACCGGCCATCTCGGTGCTGGGCGCGGTCGAGGGGTTGGAGGTGATCTCACCCCAGTTCAAAAAATTCGTGGTGCCGCTGTCAGTGGTCATCTTGCTCGGCCTGTTCATGGTGCAGCGCCACGGCACAGCAGGCATTGGCAAGTTTTTTGGGCCGATCACGCTGGTGTGGTTTGCGGTGCTGGCCGCTTTAGGGCTGTACCACATCGTGGACTACCCGTCCATTCTGCAGGCGCTCAGCCCGCACTATGCGGTGCTTTTCATAGTGGCTAACCCAGGCACCACTTTCATCATTCTGGGCGCGGTGGTGCT
>JAYUXO010000406.1:0-2897 GCA_043753505.1 Comamonadaceae bacterium | reverse complement strand
CATTTTTCATAGCAGCCGAAGACGCGCCATTTTTCATGGTTTCTAAGCAGCCAGTTTTAAATGCGCAGGCAAGCGGTGGCGCGAGACCTGTTTGCGGCGCTTGCGCAGGTCAACAAAGCGCAGCAGCGCTTCCAGCAAATCGTCGTTGGTCGACAGCTCCAGCGTGTCCACGCCCGCCCTGGCCAGATCGCTGCGTAACCCGGCTTCGCGCTCCGCAGCAATTTGCGCAAAGCGGCGGCGAAAGCCGGGGTTGTGGGTGTCGACCATGAGTTGTTCGCCGGTTTCGGCATCCCGCATGGGAATCAAGCCCAGGTCGGGAAGCGCCTGCTCCAAGGGGTCGAGCAGGCGCACGGCTACCACGTCGTGGCGCTGGGCGAGCTGGGCCAGCGGCTGGCTCCAGCCGGGTTCGCACACAAAGTCCGACACCACAAACACCGTGCTGCGCTGGCGCACGGTGTGGGCAGCGGCGGCCAGCAGCTCGTGCAGGCGGGTGGGGCCACTGGCGTCCAGCACGGGTCGGGTGGTGATCGTGTGCAGCAGTTGCAGCACATGCTTGCGGCTGCTGCGGGCGGGCAGTTGCGCATCCACGCCGTCGCCATACAGCAGCGCGCCCACGCGGTTGCCGTGGCGGGTAAGCAAGCGTGCCAGCGTGCCCACAAACTCGGTGAGCACCTGATGCTTGGCGCGCTCGCCAGACCCAAAATCAATCGAGGGGCTCAGGTCGAGCAAAAACCAGGCGGCCATCTCGCGGTCTTCGGTGAACACGCGCACATGCGGCTGCTGCAAGCGGGCAGTGACGTTCCAGTCGATGTGGCGCACGTCGTCGTGGTGCTGGTATTCGCGCAGGTCGGCCAGGTCAATGCCGGTGCCACGCATCAAGGTGGCGAAGTCGCCTTGCAACAGGCCGTCCAGGCGTCGGATGACGGTCCATTCAAGGCGTTGGAGGAGGGATTGGGCGGATTCGGCGGGGGTCTCGTTTGATTGGATGGTGGGTGCGCGTGCCCCCACCCCAACGCCGTTCCGCAGGGGCGGCCCGCCCCATCTCGCCCCCCGGGGGGGGAGGGAGTCAAGCCCAGGAGACGAGTCAGGCAGTTTTTTCATGCGCAAGCGGTTTGGGCGGCATAGGCACCTTGGCCATGATCTTTTTCACGATGTCGTCAGGCGATAGCCCTTCCGACAACGCCTCATACGACAGCACCAGCCGGTGGCGGAGCACGTCGGGCACCAGGTCGGTCATGTCTTCTGGCAGCGCGTAACTGCGCCCACGGAGCATGGCCAAAGCACGGGCGCCTTCCACCAGGCCGATGGTGGCGCGCGGGCTTGCTCCGAAGGTGATGTAGGGCGCGATGTCTTTCAAGCCGTGCCTGGTGGGTGTGCGGGTGGCAGATACCAGCTTTACTGCGTATTGCACCAGCGACGGGTCAACATATATGGTGCGGCACTCCGCTTGTAGCTGAGCCAACTGCTCGGTGGTGGCCACGGCCATCACTTGCACCGCCGGGCCGGTCACGCGCTGCACGATGACGAACTCTTCCTCGTCCGTGGGGTAGTCCACCAGCACTTTCATCATGAAGCGGTCCACCTGCGCCTCAGGCAGCGGGTAGGTTCCCTCGGTTTCTATCGGGTTCTGTGTGGCCATCACCAGAAACGGGCTAGGCACTTTGTGCGTCTCGCCTGCAATCGTCACCTGCCGCTCCTGCATCACCTCCAGCAGCGCGCTTTGCACCTTGGCGGGCGCACGATTGATCTCGTCGGCCAGCAGCAGGTTGGTAAATACGGGTCCAAGCGATGTGCTGAACTCACTGGTTTTCTGGTTGTAAATGCGCGTTCCAACCAGATCGGCAGGCACCAGGTCGGGCGTGAACTGGATGCGCTTGAACTGGCCCTGCACTGTGTTTGCCAGGGTTTTGACGGTGAGCGTTTTGGCCAAGCCCGGCACCCCTTCCACCAGCAAATGCCCCTGAGCCAGGATGGCCACCATCACGCGTTCCAAAAACTTGTCCTGGCCCACGACCACGCGTTTGACCTCGTAGAGAATTTGCTCCATCAAAGCGGCCGTAACGGGCGTAGCGAACGATGAAGCGGTAGAGGCTTGTTCTGACGAGGTGTCCATGGTTTTGTAACCTGTGATCTGGGCTAAAAATTCGCCAACTCACCAGCTGATGAACCGGCGTACAGTGATGCTGCCCTGGTTATCTTAGGGGGTTATGAACCCGATTGCACCGCTGCGCAGCGGGTAGACCCCCGATAGCGTCGGGCGATACCGACAGGCGCATCAGACTGACATAGCGCAGCAAGCCCATTTTTAAGCAATTTAAGCGTGTAGCCCTTATAAATACTGCTCAAGCAGCTATTTATTCAATAGCGCAATCAAGGGTTGATCAAATCGACACCAACTGCCGCACCCCATCAGCCTGCATGTCTTTGCCCGCGCCGCGCGCGATCACTTCGCCGCGTTGCATCACCACGTAGTCGTCGGCCAGTTCCTGCGCAAAGTCGTAGTACTGCTCGACCAGCAAAATCGCCACCCCATTCCCATCCATCCCACGATCAGCCAGCATGCGGATGACGCGGCCAATGTCTTTGATGATGCTGGGCTGAATGCCCTCGGTCGGCTCGTCCAATATCAGCAGTTTTGGTTTGGCCGCCAGAGCCCGCGCAATGGCCAACTGCTGCTGCTGGCCACCCGACAAATCGCCACCCCGGCGATGCAGCATTTGTTTGAGCACCGGGAAAAGCTCATACAACTCAACCGGAATCGGCGTGCTGGCGCTTTTGTAAGCCAGGCCCATGCGCAGGTTCTCCTCTACCGTCAACCGCGCAAAAATCTCCCGCCCCTGCGGCACAAAACCCATGCCTGCACGGGCCCGCTCGTACGGCGTGGCGTGCGTGATCGG
>JAYUXO010000405.1:0-17621 GCA_043753505.1 Comamonadaceae bacterium | reverse complement strand
GCGTCGTACCGGAGGGCTCTACCGACACCGCCAACTCCACGGCCGTGAAAAAGACCTGGTCAGCCGTTTCCTGAATCGTCAACCGGCCAAATTTCTCCGGCGGTATCGGCCCCAGCCAGCTTGCCTGCTGGTTTTTGTCGATTCGCCAAAGATGCAAGGCCTGCCCTGGTGGCACGGCAACCGCGGTGACTTGTTTGATATCGATGGTTTTGCCATACCGCAAACTGGAAACAACCAGGCCTGGCAAGCCTTGCTGCGTGGCCAGCACGCCCACATAGCTTTGGGGCAGCTGCAGGGGCTTGATGGCGTTTTCCATTCTTGCCTGCAACATCTGGATCGTGCGGGACGGATGGGCCAGCAGCCATAGCGGGTCAGTTTATTGCAGGCGCACTGACCAACTCCCCGCAAACCCCGATCGCTGCACCGCCTCTTGTGGCTGCGTCTGTAAGTGAACCAACTGCAAGGTCCCCCCGCGGTGCGGTGTTGGTGGTTTCCAACGCCCGGGTGATGGATGCCCACGGTGATGCCAGCGCCCAGGCCTTTCAAAAACCGCTCTTTGCCGTAGCCGCTCAGTACCGCGTCAAGCGGGCGGGGTAAAAGCGGGCTAGGGTGAGCAGCTCGGGTATGGCTGGTGGTGTCTTAAACGTGGCGCTTGCTGCGGGCTTTAAGCGTGTTGCTGTCCGTAGCTGGCAAATTGTGTGCCTGCTCGTGCAAGGCATTCATCAACTGGCACTTCTCGCCTTGTCCGTCGCAGCGCTGGCGCAGGGCCAGCAGGTCTTTCTCCAGCGTGCGTAGCTCGCGCAGCCGCTGGCGCACATGGCCCAGGTGCGCGTCCAGCGTCTGCATGGCCGTGGCGCAATCGGCTTTGCGCCGCAAGTCCAGGCCCAGCAGCGTGCGCACCTCTTCCAAAGACATATCCATGGCCCGACACAGCCGGATGAAGCGCAACTGGTGCAGGTCTTGCGCGCTATAAAAACGGTAGCTGTTCAAGCTTCTTCCCTGGGGGCTGAGCAAGCCTTCTTTCTCGTAGTAGCGGATGTTGGCAGCACCCACGCCACACAGCGTGGCGGCCTCGCCGATTCGGTATCCCTGTGGTGCGTCAGGTCTTTTCTTCACGATGCTTGACCTTCAAGTGACTTTAAGGATTCAAATCATGCCACCCGCAACAACAGCCTGAAAGTACCGTATGTCAGCCCATTGCCACAACCAATCCCCACCCTCTAACGCAAATCCGGCTTACCGCACCGCGCTGTGGATCGCGCTGAGCGTCAACGCCGCGATGTTCGCCATCGAGCTGGGTGCCGGTTTGCACGCAGGCTCGGTGTCGCTGCTGGCTGATGCCATCGACTTTCTGGGCGATGCAGCCAATTACGCGGTGTCGCTTGTGGTGTTGGGTGCGGCATTGCGCTGGCGCAGCCGAACGGCGTTGGCGAAAGCCGGTTTCATGATGGGGTTTGGCATGTTTGTGGCGGGTAGAGCGCTGTGGTCGGCCAGCCAGGGCATCACACCTGATGCGGCCACCATGGGCGCCGTGGGCCTGCTAGCGCTGGTGGCCAACGTGAGCGTGGCGCTGCTGCTGTACCGATTTCGCGCCGGTGACGCCAACATGCGTAGCGTGTGGCTGTGCACGCGTAACGACGCTTTAGGCAATCTGGCGGTGCTGGCTGCAGCCGCCGGCGTGCTGGGCACAGGCACAGCCTGGCCCGACCTGGCGGTGGCGGGCGTGATGGCAATGCTGGCCATCAGCGGTGGCTGGGCAGTGATGCGCCAGGCACGCGCCGAGCTGCGGGGGGAGAACCATGCGCATTGAATCCAGCGCTATGCGCGCAGCCCGAATAACAAGTCGTTTGCTGGCGCAAGCCGCCGCACAACCTGCCTCAGACACCGGGCAGCGTTGGCTGCTATTGCAGGCGGCGCATGTGGTGGGTCAGGGCTTTTTCTGGTCCCATGTGCAAGTTCACATCGCCATGCTGGCCCAGGCAGGGCGCGGGAACGCATGGTGTGAGATGGCTGGGCAGTTGTGGCGTTTGGCTCTGGTGCCCCTGGGCCATTTGACGGGTCGTCTGCCCTGGGGCAACACCGGGCGTAGCGATGTGAGTGCGTTCAGGCCCATGCAGCCTGGCCCCGAATTGCTGGCGCTCATTGAATCGGTGCGCAAGTGTTCTGCACCGAATAGCCAATAGGGCAAGGGAATATGGGTGGCTGATACCATGCGCGCCGTGAAACGTATTGCCTGTTATTTGTTGCTGGTGTGGATGACGCTGCTGTCGACAGGTGGGCACGCCCATGGCATTTTTGAGTCATCGCACCACGGCTCAGGGCACGCGCCGCACGAGACGCAGCACACCCCGCTCTTGCTGTCTGAAACTCTAGCCGAAGCCGTGGATGGCGCAGCTGAAGTCGCACACGACGCCTGCGATCACGCCCATTGCGGCCACCCGCACGGGGCTAGTCTGCTTAGAGCGCATGGCTTCAAGCTCCAACTGGTGAGCGACGGTCAGATTCCCGCCGCCCCGCGCGTCCAGTTGCCCAGCACCCCGCCCAATGAAATCGAGCGCCCCAAATGGAGCCTCACCACGCCCCGCCGTGGTGAATCCGTTCTGACCTGATTGCACGCTTGAGGCACTGACTGCCTGCACGGTGCGCAGGCCAGGGGATTTACCGAAGTTTTGTTCTGACTTCGGAGTCTTCGTTTATGTTTTCTTCTTTTTTTGCTTGGCGGATTTTCCTGCCGCTAACTGCGGCCGGGCTGTCCGCCCTTCAGGCCACGGCCCAGGTTCAGCCAGTCGACCCACTGACCGCTTTACCCAGCGTCACGACCACGCTGCGCCAGGCGCTAGACGCGGCCTGGGTGCTCAGCCCCCAGTCGCGTACCAGCGCGAACAGGCTTGCCGAACTACAGGCCCGCCAGAGCGCTGCAGGCTCCTGGATTTCTGGTGAACCGGTTGCCACCCTTGCGCACCGCACCGACCGGCTGAACGCCAACAGTGGTTTTCGCGAATACGAAGCTGAAGTGGAGCTGCCGCTGTTCAACCCCGGCGTGCGCAGCGCCACGCAGCGCCAGATTGCCGCCGAGCGCCTGGCGTTTGAGCCGCAGCAAGCGCTGGCCCGCCTGAAGCTGGCGGGCGAATTGCGCGAGCTGGCAGCCAGCCTGGCCACCGCGGGCATTGAGCAGGAACTGGCTCAACGCAAACTGGCCGAAGCCCGCACGCTGACCCTGGATGTGGAACGCCGCGTGAAAGCGGGCGATACCGCGCGGGTCGACGCCTTGCTGGCCCAAGCCCTGGTGCATCAAGCGGACGCTGCACTGCAGACGGCCAGCAGCAGCCAGATTCGCTTGACTACCCAGTGGCGGGCGCTGACGGGTTTGCCCACAGTGCCGACCGCCAGTCTGGCCGAGACAAGCCCACCCAGTCCAGCGCTTGACCCGAGCGCACACCCCGCTATTCAAGCCGCACAAACCCAGCTGCAGGCGGCTCTTGCCAGGCTCGCGCTGACCGAAACAGACCGGCGCGACCCGATGGTGCTGGGCGCGGGCATGAGCCGCGAACGCCCGGCTTTCGGTGCTGGCGGTGAAACCACGCTGCGTCTGGCGCTGAAGATTCCGCTGGGCGGCGAAAACCGCAACGCCCCCCGCCTGGCCGCTGCCCGCGCCGAGCTGGACGACGCGCAGGCCCAGCTGGACGCGGCAATTCGCCAGTCCCTGGCAGATGTAGACGCTACCACCGCCGAGCTGGCTGCCGCCCGCCGCACCCAGGTGCTGGCCAGCCAGCGCGCCGCCTTGAGCGGTCAGGTGCAGGCTCTGGTAACCAAGGCTTTTCGCCTGGGCGAAGCCGACCTGCCCAGCCGCCTGCGCACCGACAACGAAAAATTTGAGGCCGACCTTGCCGAAGCCCGCGCCCGCACCGATGTGCAGCGCGCCGTCTCCAAACTGAACCAAGCCCTGGGATTGATGCCATGAACTTAACCTTTATGCCCAATTGGTCTGTAGCCCTTTTAAATACTGCTCAAGCAGCTATTATTTCAATAGCAATTGTTTTTTCTGGAACAACACTTGCTGGCCCCGGTCACGATCATGGCGACGCGCTGCCCGCTGCTACCGGTTCAGCTTCCCCTCGCATCAGCAGCCACTCCGATCTGTTTGAATTGGTCGGTGTGGTTCAAGCCGGTGAGATGAAAATTTTTCTGGACCGCTACGCCACCAACGAGCCCGTGACGGACGCCAGGATTGAAGTGGAAGCTGGCACCGCCAAGGGCACAGCCACCCCAGCGGCGGACGGTAGCTACAGCTTCAAGAACGCGCTGTTTGACAAGCCCGGCACAGTACCGGTCAGCTTCACCGTGGTGGCCGGCCAAGACAGCGATTTGCTGGCGGGAGATCTGGTGATGGCCGACCGCGACGCAGGGCACAGCGACGAGGCGGCCAAGCGGCCTTGGCTACGCTGGGCTGCGTACGCCGCTGGTGTGCTGTTGGTTATGGTCGTTGCAGTCGCGTTCGTTCGCGCCCGCAAGCGCCGCAGCAATCCCGTAATTGCTATCGTTTTAATAGCTTTCCTAGCAGTATTGGTAGGGGCTACGGCCTCTTTTGATGCCAAAGCCGGTGAAGGCCATGACCATGGCGACGCAGCGCCTGCCGCCAGCGGCAACGCACCCAAACGCCTGCCCGATGGCAGCGTGTTCCTGCCCAAAACCAGCCAGCGCCAGTTGGCGGTGCGCACGGTGATGGTGGAAGAAAAAAGTTTGCCGCAAACCGTGGAACTCACAGGCCGCGTGGTGGCTGATGCCAACGCCAGCGGCAAGGTGCAGCCCACGCAGGCGGGCCGTGTTGAAGCAGCCCCGCGTGGCCTGCCCACCTTGGGCCAGACCGTGCGCAAAGGCGAGGTGCTGGCCGTGGTGCGCACCAGCGTCGGGGCAATTGAAAAAGCCAACCAGCAAGCGCAGAACGCCGAGCTGCGCGCCAGCCTGGACCTGGCGCGCAGACGGGTGGCCCGCCTGGAGCAGCTTGAAGGCACTGTGCCTGCGAAAGAAATAGAGGAGGCCAGGTCAGTGGTCGTCAGTCTGCAGCAGCGTGCGGCCGCAGTGGGGGCCAGTGTTTCCACCAGCGAATCGCTGGTGGCTCCGGTCTCCGGCGTTATCACCACGGCCAACGTGGTGGCGGGCCAGGTGGTGGATGCGCGCGAGGTGCTGTTTGAAATCGTGGATACCTCGCGTCTGGGTGTGCAGGCCAGCGCATTTGATGCAACGCTGCTGGCCAACATTGCGTCGGCCACTGCGATCACAGGTTCTAGCGCGGCACCGGGAACCAGCGTGCCCTTGCAGTTGACTGGCTCCAGCCGGGCGCTGCGCGAGGGCGCGCTTGTTCTGTTGTTTCGCACGGTGGGCAAAGACACCATTTCTCTGGCGATTGACCAACCCGTCAAAGTCATCGTGCAGACCAAAACCCAGGTCAAAGGCTTTGCCGTGCCCACCGCTGCGGTGGTGAAAAACCCCAGCAATCAGGACATGGTGTGGATTCACACCGGCGCAGAGCAATTTGCGCCACGCACCGTGCGCACGTTGCCGCTGGATGGGTCCACCGTGTCGGTGGTCGATGGCTTGAAGGCCGGTGACCGGGTGGTGACGCAAGGCGCGCCGCTGGTCAACCAGGTGCGTTAACTCAGTGCAATAGGGCGGCCAACTCATGTTTGAAAAACTCATACACACCTCGCTGGGCAACCGGCTGATGGTGATCGTGCTGTCGGTGGTGCTGCTGATCGTGGGCGCGCTGTCGCTGGTCAAGATGCCGGTGGACGTGTTCCCCGACCTGAACAAACCCACCGTCACTGTGCAAGCCGAAGCCGGTGGCATGGCCCCGGAAGAGGTGGAGCAGCTGATTACCGCGCCGCTGGAAATTGCCATGGGCGGAATTCCCGGCGTGGAGTCCATCCGCTCGGTCTCCAGCGTGGGCTTGTCGTTCGTCTACGTCACCTTCGACTGGAAAACCGACATTTACCGCGCCCGCCAGATGGTGGGCGAGCGGCTGCAAAACGTGCGCGAGCAATTACCCCAAGGCGTGGAGCACGTGGGCATGGGGCCGATCACCTCGATCATGGGCGAGATCATGCTGCTGGCCTTGCCGATTGATACCGCCAAGATCAGCCCGATGGCGGTGCGGGAATATGCCGACTTTGTGATGCGCCCGCGCCTGCTCACGCTGCCGGGCGTGGCTCAGGTGGTGCCGATCGGCGGCGAGGTGCGCCAGTACCAAGTGCAGCCCGACACGGCGCGCATGGCGGCGCTGAAAGTTGATCTGGAAGGCATTGAAGCGGCGCTGAAGGGCTTTTCGGGCAACACCAGCGGCGGTTTTCTGGAGCTGAACTCACGCGAGTATTTGATTCGCAACATTGGCCGCACCACACGTCTGGAAGATCTGCAGCGCTTGCCTGTAGCGTTTCAAAATGGCAAAGCGATTCAACTGAGCCAAGTCGCCGAGGTGAAATTTGCCGCAGCCATCAAGCGCGGTGATGCGGGCTTGAACGGCCAGCCTGCGGTAATTCTGGGCATTCAAAAGCAGCCTGATGCCGATACCGTCAAGCTGACCGAATCCATCGAATCAGCACTGAAGGAAATGACCAAAGGCATGCCGCCCGGCATGGGTGCGCCGCAAGTGACGATGCGTCAGGCCACCTTCATCGAAACCTCCATCGACACGCTCAAGGGCAAGCTCATGCTGGCCTTTGCTGTGGTGGCGATAGTGTTGTACTTTTTTCTGGCCAATGTGCGAACCACCGCCATATCGCTGGTGGCGATTCCGCTGTCGTTCATGGCCACGGTGCTGGTGTTCAACTACTTTGGCTTTTCGATCAACACCATGACCTTGGGCGGCTTGACGATTGCCATTGGCGAACTGGTGGACGATGCGGTGGTAGGTGTGGAGAACGTGCTGCGGCGCTTGAAAATGAACCGCGCTGCGACAGAGGCCCAACGCATTGGCCCGCTCGAGCTGATCGCCAAAGCCACCCTGGAAGTGCGCTCGGGCATCGTGATTGCTACCGTCATCGTGGTGCTGGTGCTGATTCCGCTGTTCTTTTTGCCGGGCATTGAAGGCCGACTGATGCAGCCGCTGGCAGTTGCCTACATCGTGGCCATGTTGGCGTCGATGGTGGTGTCCGTCACGGTGACGCCGGTGCTGGCGTATTACCTGCTGCCGGGCATGAAAAACCTCGACCATGGCGATACCCGCGCGCAAATTTGGCTGAAAACCCGCTATGCCCACGCGCTGGCAGCGGTGCTGCGCGGCCCCCGCCGTTGGGTGCTGGCGGGCGGCGTGGCAGCCGTGGCGGCCATGGCGGCGGTACCGTTTTTCCCGACCACCTTTTTGCCGCCCTTCAACGAAGGCGTGGCCCTGGTCGGCATTCGCCTGAACCCCGGCACCACGCTGACCGAATCAGCCCGCATCGGCAGCATTGCCGAGGCGGCGCTCAAGGGCGTGCCTGAAGCTGAACACGTGGGCCGCCGCTCGGGTCGGGCGGAGCTGGACGAGCATGCCGAAGGTGTGCACGTGTCCGAGCTGGACATCAAGCTCAAGCCCAGTGGGCGCAGCGTAGAGCAGGTGTACGCCGACATCCGCGCCCGGCTGGCCAGCCTGCCCTCAGCCATTGGTATCGGTCAGCCGATCAGCCACCGTATCGACCACATGCTCTCAGGCGTGCGCTCGCAGATCGCCATCAAGATTTATGGCGACGACCTGGACAACCTGCGCGCGCAAGCTGAAGCGCTGCGTATCAAGCTCTCAGCCTTGCAAGGCGTGGTCGATCTGGAAGTGGAAAAACAGGTGCTCACCCCGCAAATCCGCGTGCAGGTGGACTACGACCGTGCGCTGGGGCGGGGCATTGCACCGGCCAAGCTGCTGCGAGAGCTGCAAGTGCTGATTGATGGGGAAAAAGTCACGCAGGTGGTGGAAGGCAGCCGCCGCTTCAACCTGGTGCTGCGCCTGCCCGAGGCGTCGCGCGGCATTGAGGGCCTGCGCAATTTGATGATTGACACGCCGGGTGGCCGCGTCCCCTTAAGCCAACTGGCCACCGTGGAAGAGGCCGACGGCCCCAACCAGGTCAGCCGCGACGATGGGCGCCGGCGCATCGTGCTTTCGGCCAACGCCCAGGGTCGCGCGCTCAGCGAGGTGGTGGCCGACATGCGCGCAGCGATTGCCGATACCAAACTGCCCGAGGGCTACTCCATCACCATCGGCGGGCAGTTCCAGGCGCAGGAGGATGCCTCGCGCCTGATCGGCCTGCTGTCGCTGGCGTCTGTGGCGATGATCTTCCTCATCCTGTATTCGCGCTACCGCTCGGGCGTGCTGGCCGCGATCATCATGGCCAATATTCCGCTGGCGCTGGTCGGTGCGGTGGTGGGGCTGTGGCTGTCTGGCCAGCCGCTGTCGGTGGCGGCGCTGGTCGGCTTCATCACGCTGGCGGGCATTGCAATCCGTAACGGCATCCTGAAGGTGTCGCACTACATCAACCTGTGCGCCTTCGAGGGTGAAAACTTTGATACCAAGATGCTGCTACGCGGCTCGCAGGAGCGGCTGACGCCGGTGTTAATGACGGCGCTGGTAGCCGCCCTTGCGCTGGCACCGCTGCTCCTTGAAGCCGAGATGCCCGGCACGGAAATCCTGCACCCGGTGGCGGTGGTGATCTTCTCCGGCCTCATCACCTCCACCTTGCTCGACTCGTTTCTCACGCCCGCGATGGTGGCCCTGTTCGGCCGCAAGCCCATCGAGGCACTGGTGGCTGATTCAGGCACCGAGTCGTTCTAGTTTTTTCTGTTTTCCCTTAACCCCAATCCTGGAAAGGCACTCACCATGAAACTGAAAACTCTCGCCATCTCCGTAGCAGCCGCTGCGCTGACAAGCCTTGCAACCATTCCGTCGATTGCGCTAGCCAAAGACGACCATGCCGCCAAGCACGGCGGCATCTTCGTGGAGACCAAAGCGCTTGACTTTGAAATCGTCGCCAAACCCGATGTGATCCAGGTCTACGTTAATGACCATGGCAAGGCCGTCAAGCTCGACGGCGCAAAGGCCAAGGTGACCTTGCTCAACGGCACCGAAAAGGCAGAGGTCGAACTGGCTCCTGCGGGCGACAAGCTGGAAGCCAAAGGCACATTCAAAGTGGCCAAGGGCACAAAAGGTATTGCCGTGGTGACCCTGGCGGGCAAGCCACCGGCGAGCGCACGATTTGACATCAAGTAAATCTGGCGCTGGGCGCACGCCCAGCAGCCGTGTGTTTAACGTTCCCGCGCTGGATTGCGCGTCGGAAGAGGCCGACATCCGGCGCGCCCTGGAGCCAGTTGAAGGCATCTTGTCGCTGAATTTCCAGCTCAGCGCGCGGACGTTGGGCATTGCGGCTGAGCCCGCAACCGTGGACTTGGCGGTCCAGGCCATTCGCACAGCGGGTTTCAAGATTGAAGCCATTCAGGTTGAAACAGGTGACCCATCTGCCTCGCCAGCAGCCGGCCGTGCGCATGATGCAACAGCGCCGTACTGGCGGTTAGGGGCGTCACTGGCGCTGGCTGTGGTGGCTGAATTAATGGCCTTCTTTGCGCCCGCCGGGCAGCCTTGGTCGGCCATTGGCATGGCCGTTGCACTCGTTGCAATAGGGTTGGCCGGATTTGACGTCTACAAGAAAGGTTTGGTGGCGCTGAGCCAGTTCAAGCTGAACATCAATGCGCTCATGTCAGTGGCTGTGACGGGGGCGTTTCTGATCGGCGAATGGCCCGAAGCCGCCATGGTGATGGCGCTGTATGCCATCGCCGAGATGATCGAGGCCAAAGCCGTAGACCGCGCACGCAATGCCATCAAAGGCTTGATGGCATTGGCCCCAGAGGAGGCGCTGGTGGGGCAAACCGACGGCAGCTTCAGGGTGGGCCTTGTTAAAGACGTTTCGCTCGGGGCGATCGTGCGCATCAAGCCGGGCGAACGGGTGCCGATGGACGGCACCCTCACGCGCTGGACAAGACCGGAACGCTCACAGAGGGCAAGCCCGCGCTGGTGACATGGCAAATTTGGAGCCAAGCCGATGAAGCAGCGGTCAAGACCTTGGCTTGCAGCCTGGCCAGCCGCTCCGACCATCCGGTCTCCAAAGCCATTGCTGCGGGACTGGCGGTACCTCTGCAACATGTTGAAGGCTTTGCCGCATTGCCGGGCCGGGGCGTGGAAGGCATCTTGAACGGTCAGCGTTACTGTCTGGGCAATCACCGCCTGATCGAAGAAAGAAACTTGTGCTCTACCGAGCTGGAAGCGGCCCTGGCGGTTCACGAAAAGCAGGGTCGAACCGTCACCCTGCTGGCTTCGCAAAATGCCGTGCTGGCCTTGTTTGCCGTGGCTGACCAGATCAAGACCAGCTCGGCCCAGGCGGTGACAGGTCTGATGCGCCTGGGTGTCATCCCCGTGATGCTGACCGGCGATAACCAAGCAACCGCCAAAGCGGTTGCCGCTCAAGCCGGTATCGGTGACGCGCGGGGCAACTTGTTGCCTGATGACAAGTTGGCGGCCATCAAAGACATGCAACAGCGCTACGGCATGACGGCCATGACAGGCGATGGCATCAATGACGCGCCAGCCCTGGCGCAGGCAGACATTGGCTTTGCAATGGGTGGCATGGGCACCGACACGGCGATGGAAGCAGCCGATGTGGTCATCATGAACGACGACTTGCAGCGCATCGCAGAAACGATTGAGCTGTCGGCCCGCACCCACAGCGTGCTGTGGCAAAACATATCGCTGGCACTCGGTATCAAAGCGGTGTTTCTGGTGTTTGCCGTGTTTGGCTCTGCCAGCATGTGGATGGCGGTGTTTGCGGATATGGGGGCGAGTTTGTTGGTTGTGGCCAATGGGTTGCGGCTTCTACGGGGCAACGCCCGGCGCTCCCAGTAATCTGTTGCTATTGAATATGTAGCTGCCACCGCAACATTGCAATGGTCGCGAACACTATTCCAACGGCGGCGTCGCCGTCAGCACCTCTTCCATCGTCGTCAACCCCTCGGCCACCCGCAGCGCCCCCGCAAGCCGCAAAGGTCGCATGCCGTCGGTCACCGCCTGGCGACGCAGTTTGTCCATGCTGGGCGACAGGTTGACCTGGGCTTTGAACGCCTCGCTCACGGTGAGCAATTCATACAAACCCATGCGGCCCAGGAAGCCCGTCATGCGGCAGTCCACACAACCCACGGGTTTGAAGGGGCAGTAATTGCCGTTGATCTTCCAGGGCTTGACCACCTCGGCCAGTGCGTTGCGGCTGGCTTGCACCTTGTCTTCATCTTCCGGTGCCTTGCACTGCTTGCACAGCGTGCGCACCAAGCGCTGGGCCAGCACACCCAGCATGGTGGCGTTGATCAGGTAGCTCGGTATGCCCAGCTCCATCAATCGGCTGATGGCGCTGGGTGCGTCATTGGTATGCAGGGTGGAGAAGACCAGGTGACCGGTGAGTGCGGCCTGCACCGCCATCTCGGCCGTTTGCAAATCGCGAATCTCGCCAATCATGATGATGTCGGGGTCCTGGCGCATCAGCGCGCGCAGGCCTTCGGCAAAATTGAAGTCGATCTGCGGCTGCACCTGGGTCTGGTTGAAGCTGGGCTCAATCATCTCGATCGGGTCTTCCACCGTGCTCACGTTCACCTCTTCGGTGGCAATGCGCTTGAGCGTGGAATACAGGGTGGTGGTTTTGCCCGAGCCGGTGGGGCCGGTGACCAGAATGATGCCGTGCGGGCGCTTGACCAGCGCCTCCCAGCGCTGCGCGTCGTGCGGTGCAAAGCCCAACGCATCCAGGTCCTTCACGGCGGTGTCGGGGTCAAAAATCCGCATCACCATTTTTTCGCCGAATGCGGTGGGCAGCGTGCTCAAACGCATTTCTACCTCGTCGCCGCGCGGGTTGCGGGTTTTGATGCGGCCGTCCAGCGGGCGGCGCTTTTCCACCACGTCCATTCGGCCCAGCAATTTGATGCGCGCAATCATCGCGTTCATCACCGAAGGCGGCATCTGGTAGACCGGGTGAAGAATGCCGTCGATGCGAAAGCGGATCACGCCCTGCTCACGCCGCGGCTCCAGGTGAATGTCACTGGCGCGCTGGTCAAAGGCGTACTGCCACAGCCAGTCCACCACCTGCACCACGCCCTGGTCGTTGGCATCCAGCTGCTTGCTGGTTTTGCCCAGCTCCACCAGTTGCTCAAAGCTGGACGCACCGCCCGCCATGGCCGATTTTTCGCCGGCTTTCTGGGCGGCCCTGACCGACTTGGCCAGTGCAAAAAACTCAGCCGTGTAGCGGTGAATGTCTTGCGGGTTGGCTATTACCCGGCGCACGCTGCGACGGCTCTGGCGCTCCACCTCGCCAATCCAGTCGGTCACAAACGGGTCGGCGGTGGCTACCACCACTTCTTTAGCAGTCACTTGCACCGGCAGCACCTTGTGGCGCTCGGCGTACGCCGCGCTCATGGTGTCGGCCACTTTGCCCACGTCTACCTTCAGCGGGTCAATGCGCAGGTAGTCCAGCCCCGCGCGGGCGGCCAGCCACTGGCTGAGCAATTCGATGTCCAGCGGCTTGCCGTCGCTGGCACGTGTCATGGCCACGCTGGCCAGGCGCACCAGCGGGTGCTGCGCGCTCTCTGCCTGCGAGCAGCGGGCGGTGGTGCGGCGCGCTTCGTCTGACGAAATCACACCATCTTCATGCAGCCATTCGACGATGTGGCGCCAGTGCAGCGGGCCGGTGAATTCGGTGCGGGCTAAGGATTTGGGTTTGACGGCGTTCACGGTGTGTCTCGTTGTCGGTTGAGTAGCGCAAGCCTATGACAGATGACGCGGCTGCGCCTGCATAACTGCCGCTGCGCGTGCAATGACGAAGGCCGGATACCGCACTGAGCCCCGCTCATCTGTCATGCAGGCGCAGCCGCGACATCTGTCATGGCAATTGGTTTAAACACTTTCAGCCACTTGGCCGCGGGCAGTCCACACAGAGTCTGGATGCAAGCGGCGCGCTCGGCAAGCATGGCCCGGGTTACTTTCTGGCTTTGGCGCAGGGCCACCACGATGGTGTTGCCCTCGCGGGTGGGTTTGAAAGCCCACACAGCCTGGCGGCCAAACACGCCGGCGATTGTGTTCAGGCTTTGCGTGAAGTTGGATGAACGGCCAAACAGGTTCACCGTCATCACGCCCTGCTCGGTGAGCAACTGGCGGCAATCGGCGTAAAACTCAACGCTGTCCAGTACCGGGCCCTCTGCCTCCTGGTCATACAGATCCACTTGAAGAGCATCAACCTTGCCATGCCACAACGGATGCGCCGCCACCTCTTGCGCATCGCCCAGCACCACGTGAAGACGCGCGTTGTCGGCGGGCAGCTTGAACCACAAACGACAGGCCGCCACCACCTGCGCATTCAGCTCGATGGCGGTGGTTTTCATGCGCAGTTTTTTGTAGCAGAACTTGGTGAGAGACCCCGCGCCCAGGCCCAGTTGCATGGCGTGCAGGCGTGCTGGTGCGGAGGCTGACAGGTCCGGCACGAAAAGCAGCCAGGCCATCATGCGCTGCACATATTCCAGCTCCAGGTCAAACGGCGCATCCAGCAGCATGGAGCCCTGCACCCAGTCGGTGCCGCCCAGGTGCAGGTAGCGCGCGTCGCCGTAGTCCGAGAAGCTCACGTCGGGCAGTAAAGACTTCGAAACGCGCTTGGGTATGCGGGGTATCTGCGGCATTGTGGGTCGGGTTGGGTCTATAAATTGCTATTTATAGGATAGCTGCTTGAGCAGTGTTCATAAGGGTTGATAGCCAATTTGACCTAAAAATGGACGAAAAACAGCAAATGAGCGTTTTTTTGCCATATTCCTTGGCACCAGACCGCACCTCCAGACCTCAACGGTGTCGGAGCAAACCGTGAACGTTTGTGGTGCGACTGGCAGGTGCGGTACCTGGCCATTGGCACTGCTTGAGGCAGCTTGGTGGCGACAAGGTTTGCGTTTTTTTACATGCGACGACATGTCGTGCCGACTTCGTCGCTGCGATTGTTGTAGCCGCCTGAGTCATCAATAAAAGGGCTGTTGGCTGTTTTGACGCGCATGGCGCGCGATTGGGATCCGTTTCCAGGCCCGCGTCAGACTGACCCATCTACCCACAACCGATACCCCACGCCGGTCTCAGTCAGCAGGTGCACCGGTTGCGCAGGGTCTTGCTCCAGCTTGTGGCGCAGATGGCCCATGTAGACACGCAGGTAGTGGCTGTGCTGCGTGTGCGATGGTCCCCAGACGTCGCGCAGCAACTGCCGGTGGGTCAACACCCGCCCCGCGTTGGCCACCAGCACTTGTAGCAAGCGGTATTCGAGTGGCGTGAGGTGAACTTCGCTGCCAGCGCGGTGAACCAGGCGGGCCGCGCGGTCGACGGTGACCTGACCGAAGCGAAAAACAGCGTCGGATTCGGGGCGGTCGCCGTCAACCGCGCTTGATCGTGGGCGCCGCAGATTGGCGCGCACGCGGGCTAGCAACTCGCCAATGCCAAACGGTTTGGCCAGGTAGTCATCTGCGCCGGCGTCCAGGGCAACAATTTTGTCAGCCTCACCGGTGCGGGCCGATAACACCACGATGGGCACACGGGACCAGCTGCGCACATCACGAATCACATCCAGTCCATCGCGGTCAGGCAAGCCCAGGTCGAGCACTAGCAGATCGGGCTTGCGGGTGGCGGCTTCGGTCATGCCGCGTTGGGCGGTGTCAGCCTCGTACACCTGCCAGCCTTCTTCCTGCAAAGCGGAGCGCACAAAGCGGCGGATTTGGGGTTCGTCTTCAATGACGACGGCAACGCGGGAAGGGGCCATGGGTTCTGGGCAATGAAAGATGACTGCGCCTTGCGGGCTGCGATTACAGATGACGATAACGCACAACGGAACTGTACGAGCCATTTGTCGTGGATGCCGTGCCAGCGGTGAAGTCATCTGTCAAGGGACTGCTGGTGGTTCCTCGCGCGGCAGCGTGATGGTGAATTGCGCACCTTTGCCGGATGCAGCATCCGCAGCCGCAATGCTGCCTTTGTGGGCCTGCACCACAGCCTTGCAGATTGCCAGGCCCAGGCCCACACCGGGAGTGATGGACTCGGTTTCACCCCGGGTAAATTTTTCGAACAGCGCGTCTTCCTGGCCTTGGCTGGCGGCGGGCAGACCGATGCCATGGTCGCGCACGGTGATGACCAAAGTGTTTGCCGTCACAGCTGCCGAAATGACAAACGGCGGGGCACCGTACTTCACGGCGTTTTCCAGCAGGTTTACCAACACGCGTTCCATCAATGCGGCATCAAAAGCCACCAGGGGCAGGTCGGGTGGCAGTGCAGTTTGTACGGTGTGTCTGCCCAAAGCGGGTTGCGCGGCGCGGATGGCGCTGCCCACCAACTCTTCGACCGACTGCCAATCCAGCCGCAGATTGACTGCACCGCTTTGCAGCCGCGCCATCTCCAACAGATTGCTCACCAGCGCATTCAGGGCGCGGGCCTGGGTGGCAATGGCCTGTACGGTGGCGGTGGTACTCAGATCGCCGGATTCGGGCTGGTTCAAAGCCAAATCGGCATTACGCGCTTGTGAATATTGCCCTTGTGGATACTGCTTAAGCAGCTTCTGTTTTTGTAGCAAAGTTTCCGCCAGACCCAGCAGCGCAGTCAGCGGTGTGCGCACGTCATGCGAGATGGCGGCGAGTAGGGCGTTGCGCAGGCGGTCGCTTTCCATTTGCACCACAGCTTGCTGCGCGATGTCCAGGTAGTGCACACGTTCCAGTGCAATGGCCACCTGCCGGGCCAGCGTGTCCAGTTGCTGCATCTGCTCAGGAATCAGCAACCAGCGCGGCTGTGCAGGTTGCAGCGCCAGCACGCCGCGCACGCGCATGGGCGCTTTCAGCGGGCTGTAATGCCAGGGCTGGGCGGCCAGCGTGGCGGTGGCAAGCCCTGCGCTGTGGTTTTTGCGAAAGGTCCAATCGGCTACGCTGGCATCAAAGCCTTCGGGCGGATGGGCGGGCAGAGTCAGTTTGTCGTTCCCTGCACTTTGATGGGCCACCAGCACCAGCGCCTGCCCGCCAAAGTTGCGTTGCACCGCCGCCTGGCCCAGTTGCGCCACCTGCTCGGCCTGCAGCGCGCCCGACAAATCCCGCGCCAGTTCAAACAGCGACTGCGCACGCCGCTCCCGGCTGGCTGCGATGCGGGCCTGAAACCGCAACCCGGCGGTGAGGTGGCCCACCAGCAGCCCCACCACCAACATCACGGTAAAGGTGAGCAAATACTGCACATCGCTAACGGCAAACGAAAGGCGTGGCGGCACAAAAAAGAAGTCAAACGCCGCCACATTCAACACCGCTGCCAGCGCCGCCGGTGCCCGCCCGTGGCGCACCGCCACCCACACCACACCCAGCAAAAAAAGCATGACGATGTTGGCCAGTGCCAGCACATTGACCAGCGGCGTGGCCAGCGCCGTGATGGCCACGCTGCCGGCCACAGCCCAGGCGTAACCCGCCCACGCGATATCACTTGTGGCATCGACGCGGGCATCAGTGTGCAAGTCAGTCGCAGTGCCCTGCGCGCGCGGCCCCGCCAGTGACAGCCGCCGGGTGCTGTGCGCATCACCCACCTGCACGATATCCAGCGACGGCGCAAGCTGCGCCAGCCTGCGCGCGACGCCGGCAGCGGGCCACCACTGTTGCCAAGCGGGCATTTGTGAGCGACCGATGACCAGCGTGGCGCAATTGAGTTGTCGCGCCTGGGCAGCTAGCGCCACGGCTACATCGTCCTCAGCCAGCACGGCGGTGGCCGCTCCGAGTTCTTCGGCCAGCTTCAGTACCGCCAGAATCCGGTCACGCTCGCCAATGGCCAGGCGCTGCAGGCGCGGTGTTTCTACATAGGTGGCCTGCCAGCGCACGTTGAGTTGGCCTGCGAGCCGGGCGGCGGTGCGCACGGTTTGCTCGGCACCACCCTGCGGGCCGACGCAGGCCAGGATCGCGCCTGAGGTGTGCCAGGCCGGCAGGTTTTGTGTGTGGGAGGCCGTGCCTTGCGCAGCAGGCATCGACTGCTCCACCCGCCAGCTTTGCACATCGTCTTCTACATGCTCGGCCGTGCGGCGCAGGGCAATTTCGCGCAGCGCAATCAGGTTGCCTTTACGGAAAAAATTCTGTGCGGCGCGCTCGGCTTGCGGGAGTTTGTAAACCTTGCCAGCCTTCAGCCGCGCAGTCAGCTCGTCGGCCGTCACGTCCACCAGAATCAATTCGTCGGCCTGGTCGAGCAAGGTGTCAGGCACGGTTTCGTGGATGCGCACACCGGTGATGGTGCTCACGGTGCCGTTCAGGCTTTCCAGGTGTTGCACGTTCAGCGCCGACCACACATCAATACCGGCCGCCAGCAGTTCCTGCACGTCCTGCCAGCGCTTGGGGTGGCGCGAGCCTTCCACGTTGCTATGGGCCAGCTCATCGACCAGCAACACGGCAGGTTGACGGGCCAGCGCGGCGTCCAGGTCGAACTCTTTTAGCGTGGCACCCCGGTATGCAACGTCGCGCAGCGGCAATTGCGGCAGGCCTAGCAGCTGCTGGGCGGTGTCTGCGCGGCCATGGGTTTCAATCACACCCACCAGCACATCGCGCCC
>JAYUXO010000404.1:0-2907 GCA_043753505.1 Comamonadaceae bacterium | reverse complement strand
CCGACCATCTCATGGGCCAGACCGGCAAACGCGGCGTGGTGTTGATCCACGGCTTTGTGTGCAACCGGGGGCTGTGGACACCATGGCTTACGCAACTAAAAGCCGAAGGCCACGCGTTTGTGGCCGTTAACCTGCATCCGGTGTTTGCCTCGATTGATGCGTACGCCACGACGATTGAACGCGCGGTGCAGCAAGTCATCGATGCCACAGGCAAGCCGCCGGTGCTGGTGTGCCACAGCATGGGCGGTCTGGCCGCACGGGCCTGGCTGCGCACCGTGCCGCTGGGCCAGGAGGCACAGCGCGCACACCACATCATCACCATCGGTACGCCACATGGCGGCGCTTGGCTGGGCCGTTTCGGCCACGGCCACAACGGTCGTCAAATGCGTTTGAAATGCGATTGGCTGACCGATTTATTGCCCCACGCACAAGAGCGTGTGCGCTTTACCTGCTGGTATTCGAACTGCGACAACATCGTTTTTCCCGCTTCAACCGCTACCCTGGCGGGTGCCGACAACCGGCATTTGCCCGGCGTGGCGCATGTGGCATTGGCATTTCAGGCACAGGTTTTGCAACAGTCGTTGGTGATAATTCGCAGCTGATTTAAACGTATGTAGTACTGCGCAGAGCGCTCGGAACAAAAAATGGCACTAATTGTTGTGATGGAAGACGACGCAGGCACGCGCAAGCTGGTGTGCTCCGTGCTTCAAAAAGATGGCCATGAGGTAGCGGATGCTGAAGACGGGGCCGCAGGGCTGGAAATGGTGTTTGAGCTGCGGCCTGACTTGGTGATATCCGACGTGCAAATGCCCAAAGTCAACGGCTTTGAAATGCTGGAGGCGGTTCGTAAAAATCCGGCGGTGGCCAGCACGCCTGTTATTTTGCTGACCTCACTTCAAGAGCGCGCCCACATGCGCATCGGCATGAACACGGGGGCTGACGACTACATCACCAAACCGTTTCGCCCGGCTGAGTTGCGCGAGGCGGTGGCCGCCCAGCTCAATAAACTGGTGATGCAAGCCAGCGTGCGCGCCATGGAAGTCGGCACGGCAGTGCAGACAGCCCTGGAAGAGCAACAGGTTCGCCTGGGTGACCTGTATGAAAAGCGCCTGGCCACCGAACTGAGCGAGCGTTGGCCCACCGGCGATCCGCAAGCAGGCGACGAGAAATTTGACAGCGCCACCGTGTTGTTTGCGGGCATTCCCGAATACGCAGCCATGGCCCAGCAGCTGAATCCGACGGAGTTGTCGGGTGTGGTGAAAAAGTTTTATAGCAGCGCTGGTGACACGATTCACCTGTTTGGCGCGCGGCACATGCGCTTTGTTGGAGAAGGCCTGCTGGCTATTTTTGTCGACAACCAGGACACCGAATCGGTTAATCACGGGCTGCGCGCAGCCCGCACCGCGTTGGGTCTGGTGGACTCCAGCCGCGCCATGCGCCAGTACACAGCCACGCAATTTGCGGGACGAAACCTGCCGCCATTCAATGTGACGGTGGCCTTGCACAGCGGCGCGGTGACGCTCACACACATCGCAGAAGATCCGCTGTATGGCACGCCCGCACAAATCCTGCCGGTGGGCGAGGCGATCAACGTCACCATGGCCATGCTCAAAGCCTCGAAAGCGCAGAAGTGGGCCATCACCGCCAGTGCCGCCATGTTGCGCAGCGTGACGGGTGGCGTTAAAACGGGTGGTCGCGCGATGCTGGACATGCCCGGTGGCTCCGCGCCGCTGGATGCAGCGGAACTCACGGGTCTAGCGCTGTGAGTGCGGCACCCAAGCGCCTCACGGCAGGCCAACGCCTGCTGGTGCCTGCTCGCTGGCTGATGGACCGGCTGACCTACCCACGAAAGTTCGCCCTGGTCAGCTTGATATTTGTGTTGCCACTGGCTGCTGTGTTGTACTTTCTGCTAGCCGAAATCGATAACGGCAGTGAATTTGCGCATAAGGAAATTAAGGGTAATCAATACCTGCGCACCGTCCGGCAGTTGCAGCATCAAGTCGGAGAAGGCCGCTTTTTGTTGAGTTTGTATGCCCAAAACAAAACCGCGATCCGCCCTGATCTGATTCGTCAGCAAGGTCAGATTGATGACGTCGTGGCCAGCCTGGTGACCGTGGACAAAGCGTTGGGAGCCGACCTGAACACATCGGCCCCGCTGGCGGTACTGCTGGAAAATCACCGGTTTATGCGGACTCGCCTTTTTGGCACGGATGAGACCGTTGCGCCGGAGTTGTACCGGCAACTGCTGCAAGACGTGAGCAAGCTCAACCTGCATGTTGGCGACACCAGCAACTTGATTGTTGACCCGCAGCTAGACAGCTACTACATGGTGGACACCTTGCTGCTCAAGCTGCCGGTTTCGGCTGACCTGTTGGTCGACCTGCGGCTGCTGCTCACTGAGATGACCAGTCGCGGATTTATCCGTCCTGAGGAACGTGTGGACTTCGCACGCATTGCCAGCTTGCTGGAGTCTGAAGCGCAAAACGTGCGCAACGGTCTGAAAGTGGCGTTTGCCAACACACGCTCAAGCGAACTGACCACGCAACTGACCGGCGTGGCCACGTACTACGACCAAAACCTGACGCGACTGGTCAAGTCCTTGCGCGGAGAGCTGGTTGTCTCCAACGATCTCCCAGGCCTGGCTGCGCGAATAGACGGACAGATCAGCGAAACCAAACAAGCCAACTGGGCACTTGGCGACCGGGCTGCAGCAGAACTAGACAAATTGCTGAACAGCCGTATTGAAGGATTCAAGCGCAAACAGTTGTGGACAGTCGCGTTTTCGGCCGCGTCGCTGATGCTGGTCGCTTATCTGTTGCTGGCTTTTTACGCCAGCGTGATGGGCATTGTGGGGCGGCTGCGCCAGGCATCCGAGCGCATGCGCACGGGCGATTTTTCCGACACGCT
>JAYUXO010000403.1:0-2907 GCA_043753505.1 Comamonadaceae bacterium | reverse complement strand
AAACTGCGGTGCCAGCAATTGCCGTGCGGCCTGCCGGGCATTGGCCACGTGCTGCCATGCCACTTTGTTAGGAGCAATACCCAGAGAAAAGTGATTTCCGTCAGCATCGGTCATCAACTCTTTGAGCACAGCTTGATTGGCAGGGCGATACCAAACGTAGTTGTAGCGCCTTTGACCCCTCGCAACGGTATTTCCCGCACCCGCCACCGGGTAGCCAATCAATTGCTCACCAGGTGGCAACCCAAACCCGAAAGTTTCAAACACGCTGTCCAGCGTGCGCTGCGACAACACAGACTCATCACACACGCCGCGCCACGCAACATAGCCTGCATACTCGGCCTGCACGTCAGGCAGGTATTGGTTACGAACAACAGAGCGAATGCCGTCTGAGGCAATGGCCAGATCAGCTTCAAACACGCGGCCACCATCGCATAGCACTTTCACACCAGCGTTGCTTTGAATGACTTGAGACACAGCAATACCCTGCAAATAAAGTGAAGCGTCGAAAGCTGAACGCAGCATGGCGTACAGGCGGCTCCACGAGGTCAGCACCTGCTCGATAGCCACTTGCGCTATGACAGCGCCGCTTTTGTCCAGCACAACGCGCTTTTTCACAGTCACACCCAGAGACGCATCAACCGCGAGGCCGCAACGTGCAAGCGCTGTCATCAACGGCTTGTGGGTCACGATGCCTGCGCCACGCCCATCAAGTGAAGCGCTGGCCTTTTCAAGCACGTGAACATCATGGCCGGCGCGGTGCAGCATGTTGGCGGCCAACAGACCACCCAACGACCCGCCGATGATCACGATACGCGCCATCGTCTTTAACCCCTGGCCTCGCCGGCATCCAGCACTGGTTTCTCAGCCGCTGGGTAATTCAGTTCCACCACCAGACCGCAAGGATCATCCAGAAACAACTGGTGCAGGCCAATTGAAGGTGTGGTGCGCTCGCGATATGGAATGCTCAGGGCTTCAAGATGCTTGAGCATGTCAGCTAGCCCGGTAGCAAAAAAGGCAATGTGATCGACTGCACCAGTACCGTGCAAAGATGCTTCATCACGGTCGCCCAGGTATTTTTTTAAACCTTCCGGGTCGTTTTTGTCAATACCAATGATGTGAACCACGGCGGTGGCCACGTTGTCATGGCTGCCGTTGTACATCCAGATGCCGGGAAAGGGAAAGTCTGGCCTGGGCCCAGACGACAAGCTCAATACCTGCGTATAAAAATCGCAGGTGGCTTTTAAATCCGTCGTGCGAATTGAGTAGTGGTTCAGTGACAGCGCCATGTTCAAACTTTCATTTTTGTCAGTTTTCGATCAAGTACAGGGCCGACAGAAAGCAGATAGGCCAATACCTTGTCGTGAATGTAATCTTCCACATCATCAACCATCACCACACCTTGCACATCATGCACCGCCTGGCCATAAATCCAGCGCCGGATACCCATGTAAAAAATATTGCCGTGCAGCCCGAGCAACAGCTCCAGCTCCCGCCCTGTTGGTTTGCTGCGACTGGCAATGCCTCGGTATTTGCGCGTTTCGCGCACAAGGCGTGGGAACAGCTTTTCCCTTAAAAGTGCAAAGTAACGATCCGTGATGTAGCGGTCACTCAAGCCCGAGAAAACAAAAATTCTCACCCAGTCAGACTGGAGAATAACCTTGGCATAGTCGCTGTAAAACTGTGTCAGCTTGGTTTCAACATCCAATTTTTTATCATCCAGCAGCACCTCCCATTCAGGCTTCCAGCGGCCTTCAAACATTTCGGTGTAAACACGTTCTATCAGGGCCTGCTTGGTTGGAAAGTAGTGATACAGCAACGTGTGGGTAATGCCCAGTTGCCCAGCCAGGTCACGCAATTGACCATCCAGCCCATGCTCTGAAAAAAAGGACATTGCGCCTGCAACGATCTGACGCTCGCGGTCAACCGCTGTAAGACGCTTGCGGACGCTACTCGCCACAGTTTTGGCGGCAGTGCGCGATTCAGGGTTTTTCCGGATGGATGACATTGAACAGTTGGTCAATAGTAATGACACTAATTTAGCGCTTGGTCAATAATCTGCTATCGGGAAAAACCCGACTGTGAATTGACTGACGAAGTTGACCCTGAAAAAGCTTTAACCAACAAGGTATCCGACATGGAACTTCAAGGCCGCGTGACACTCCCCGTACCTGTCCAGCAGGTGTGGCAGGCACTCAATGATCCGGAAATCTTAAGGCAGTGCATTCCCGGTTGTGAAGAGATTCAGCAAATTTCCGCTGAAGAAATGCACGCCCGTGTGCTGCTGCGCATGGGTCCGGTGCGCGCCCGATTTGCAGGCAAGGTCAAGATGACCGACATCAAGCCATTGCAGGGTTACACGCTGAATTTTGATGGTTCTGGCGGCAGTGCAGGTTTTGCAAAAGGCAGTTCTGTAATTACCTTAAGCACTTCTGGTAACGACACCCAGCTTGACTACACGGCGCAGGCTGCGGTGGCTGGCAAGTTGGGGCAAATTGGCGGGCGTTTGATTGATGCATCGTCAAAACAATTGGCAGACAAGTTTTTTGCAAATCTGAAAGCTGTTCTGACGGGCAATGCCGCCAAGCCAGATACCTTGACTGCGAGCGCTCAGGCGAGTCCTATCTCTGCCCGCCATGGCGATGCATCACAGCCCTTTCGTGAGCCGTCGACGGGCAGTGAAACCGCACGCCTGGTTTGGTTCTTTGCCGGGGTTGCATCTACCAGCATGGGTGTGTGGATGGGCGCGCACTGGTTGCGTTAATCGGCATTTTCTCAAAACGTCTCCATCACAAACGATTGCAAGGACTATCCCATGAAAGCGCCTGCTTTTTCCTATTTACGCCCCCGGCAACTCCATGAAGTGCTCACCTTGTTAGCCGTGCATGGCGATGAAGCGCGACTGCTGGC